>NZ_JAMHIU010000017.1:0-134709 GCF_023896895.1 Micromonospora sp. CPM1 | reverse complement strand
ATCCGCTCCGCTCGGTGCAACCGACGGATCTCCGCCCAGTCCTCCACGCTCAGCACCTCCCGATGCTTCCGGAAGGGGTCAAAATTCAGCCGGAACCACGGGGTCAGTTTTCAGGCGGAGCCGACAAAAACACACCGCCAGGCCACCGCAGCCCTGTCCAGACAACGCCTCAACGTCCTCTGGGCCTGCATCCGCGACAAGACGCCCTACCAGCCCAAACAACCAAGATCAGCAGAGGTGGCGCTGTGCTAACTCGCGTAGAGACTCCTCCAGCGGATGCCAACCCGGGTGAACCGGTGCCAACGCGGGTCACCGCGGCCGACTGCCGGTCGCAAACCGGGGTTCGTGTGCTCCGGGTGTGGTCCTGGGCTGGGCGAACGGCGGTCCGGGGAACGTGGGTGAACGCCTGCCACTCCCTGCCACCCCAGGTGAACCCCCAGGTCGCTAGACTGGGCCCTCGCGCCCTCGTAGCTCAGGGGATAGAGCATCGGTTTCCTAAACCGTGTGTCGCAGGTTCGAATCCTGCCGGGGGCACCAGGTCAGGCGCTTGATCACCGATCACTGTTTCGCCTTCCGGGGCTGGGGTGCCCGCTGCGCGCCCGATCGTCTCGCCACCTTCGCTCGGCTCGCATCCAGGTCCTGAGCGACATCAGCGTCCCGACCGTCGACGGCACGCGCGCAGTGGCGAGTCGTCACGTTGGCGCCGGCTGCCGTCACGAGGACTGGACCTGCGTTTGATGTTTCTGATCCACGCCAATGCACGCGAGGACTGACGCCGCGTCGGCCGCCAGGAAGAGCTGGAAATAGTAGGGAGGGTCGAGCTGCGTCACCCCGCCAAGTCGCACAGGCTGTTCACCGAGCGCATGGAGCGTCTCGACAGCCGCCGCGAACCCGAGCGTCGGAATGCCTCGATCCCTCGTAATCGCCTCCCGCCCTCGGTACGTGGACGCAAGGTTGTTGGCGGGGACCACGCTGTCCCAGATGCGGAACGACGCTCCCCGATCGAGGGCCTCACGACACGCCCTGATGACTGGGCTCTCGCCGGCAAGCAGAGACGTCAACTCATCGCGCTCCACGCAACGACGGTACAGCCATCCCGTACCGCCGAGCCGTCCCACTGAGTCTTCGCGGTCAGCGGGCCCTCGGAGCCGCACTGGTTGATCCTCCTGGGAGGCTGAGGGGGTGGAACAGTCTGCGTGGTCCGAGATTTCGGCGCTGGTGGCTGCGGCTCCGTATCCGGTGGAGGTGCTGCCGGCCGATTCGCAGCAGGCGGCAGCCTGTCTGGCGATCCTGGAAATCACGACCAGGTCGTGGCTCGGGGCGGTGGTCGCCAACAGCGGTGGGCTGGTGATCGATCACGGTTGGCTTCGGGTGCTCGGTGGTGGGCACGACGGGCTGCCGGGTGTGGCGGCCGAGATGGTTCCGGGGGCGGGTCGTCTGGTCGTCGCTTTCGACGTGATGGGCGGCCAGTTCGCGTGGTTGCAGGCGGAGCCGGCGGTGAGGCCGACGGTGCATTACTTCGGCCCGGAGGACCTGGCTTGGCAGGACCTTGAGCTCGGGTATGGCGACTGGTTGGAGGCGATGCTCACCGGCGCACTGACTGGCTTCTATGAAGGCTTGCGCTGGCCGGGGTGGGAGGCCGAGGTGGCCAGCGTTGCTCTGGATCAGGGGATCAGCGCGTGGCCGCCGCCCTGGACTCGGGAGGGCAAGGCTCTCTCGGCGGTGTCTCGCAAGCCGATCCTGCTTGCTGAACTCGTCTCGGTTCACCAGGATGCGGCGCGTCAGCTCGGTTCTCTCTAGAACACCGCGCCGCCACGAGCCCGCGCCAGGTCAAGCCGTACGGAAATGCTCCCCTGGCTCAGCTCGGCCGGACAAGAAGGCGCGAACAGTGGCGGCGAACTGTGTTCGAGCGTCGTGATGCACCACATGACCGGCCGGCAGTTCGGCAAGGCGAGCGTGGCCGGAGCGACGGGCGATCATCTCGCGAGCGTGGCCGGCTGCCAGTTCATCGCTACGCGTTCCACGAATCAGGAGAGTCGGGCAGCTCACCGAAACCCAGTCCTTCCAGTGGTCACCGCTGAGTGCCTTCTGAGATGCCACCGTGTCGTCGATGTCGAATGAGAATCCCCAGCCGTCGTCGGACTGGCGGAAGGAACATTCGAGGTAGGGTGCCGCCGCGCCCAGGGCCGCGGCCAGTGCGTCGCGGGTTGGCGCGTGGCGGGGGAGGCCCGTCGTGAACGACCAATCGACGTCTACGACCGCGCCGGCATCCTCGACGATGAGCGCGGTGACCCGGTCGGGGTACCGCCCGGCGTACTGATAGGCGTTCACTCCGCCGAGCGAGTGGCCCAGCACCGCCGCAGGGCCGACTTTCAAGTGCTGGTGGAACGCGGCGACGTCGGATACGTAGTCGTCACGCTCGTAGCTCTCGGCACGGTCCGACGCTCCGTGTCCGCGCTGATCGAGTGCGATCACCCGCCAGTGGGGTGCCAGCGCCCGGGCCAGCGGGGCGAATGCCGACGCTTCGTTGTAGTGCCCATGAAGAGCCAGGAGCGGGGCACCCGATCCACCGAAGTCCAGATAGGAGAGCCTTCGGCTCTCAATCGTGAAAAACCCACGCATGACCTGGGATGCTAGCCCCGGTCGTCGTCGGCGGTCGGGCGGCGTGAGCGGTTGGTCGCTGTGCCCGTTGCGTCCCAGGCGGTAGGGGCGACGGCGGTCAGCTGTTGGGCGTGTGCCAGGTTCGAAGCCTGCCGGGGCGCCGGATCCCGCCTACGGGCTGACCGTTCCCGACATGTTGCTGACCCGGCCCATCGCGTCGAAGTCGACACGCAGGACCGACCCGCCCCGGTCCTGCGCCGTCACCGACATCGGCGCCCGATCCAACCGCCACCCCTGCTGGTGCAGGAACGACTCGACGGCGACGCGGTGTTCCACCGGGAAGGACTGAAGCACCTGCGTCAGTACGGTCAGCACCCGCTCCGGCCGGACCGGCGCGGTGATCTGTGGCGGGGCGTCGTCGAGGTGGAAGAAGACCGCGCCGCCGTCGTACGGCCCGCGGTAGTAGCAGCGGCCGGTCAGGCCGGACGCCAGCAGGGCGAGGCGGTGTCCGTCGGCGCGCTGGAGCGGGAACGTGGGCGCGGTGAGTTCGGCGACGCCTTGGCGGTGCCCGTACTCACGGAGCCAGCCGGCGAGATGGAGGAGCGCCGGCGGGAGGTTGCTGGCTTCGTTGGCCCAGGCCCACAGCCAGGTGCCGTCGTCGTGGCTCTCGGTACCGAGGAGCTGGATGCGGTACCGCAGGTCGGTCCCGAACGTCACTGTGCCGTCGGGCAGGTCGAGCTGCCAGTCACGTTCGCCGAGCAGGTCGGCCAGCGCCAACTGGCGGGCCAGTCCGGTGCCGACATGTTCGGCGAAGAGTCGATCGAACGTCGGCATCGCCGCAGTGTGCCAGACCGTCGGGTGCGGGGCGGCCCCGCGTCCGGCCGGAGCCGGAGCGCGGGGCCGGCGGGTCAGCGGACCAGCGCTGCCACCAGCGTCCCGATGCAGGCGACGACGGCGGCGATGATCGGACTGAGCGTCTTGATGTACGCCAGGATGAGCCGGTGCCGGTCGGTCGGCTCGGCAACGGTTTCGTCCTCGTCCTCTGGTGTCTCGAAGTCTGACCCGTGAGGGATTACAGTCAACGTGACTCCTTCCGTTGCAGCGGTGGAGTCGAATGCGGCGTCCGGTGGCAGCCGGGCGCCGCCCTCTGTGTGAGGCGGCGCAGTACCGTTCGACGGTTCGAGCATGCTCCCGGCGGACAGGTAGCACAAGAGTGGGCAATTCACTGTCGGGTACCTGACAAGCAGATGCATCGCATCGAGAAAATTTCGGTGCCATCTCTTGCCAAATGCAATTTTCCGTGAAGCAGTTCAACCGAGCGTGACCGCATCGAAGCGCATGGTGAGCAGGCGTGCCGTCGCGCGCACCGGCTACGAGACGAGGAAACCGGTGGAGGGGCGGGTCAGGACGCCGGTCATCGGGAAGCGGGTGGAGCCGTTCCACCAGTGCCACACCACGCGCTCGCTTCCGTCGGCGGCGGCGAAGACGTCCATCCCGCCGGGGCCCTGGTGGTTGCCGGGCAGGCCGCGGATCGGGTTGAGTCCGGCGCTGCCGGTGAAGCCGAAGAAGGGCCGGGACACGCCTTCACGGATGGGGGTGCAGCGTGAACCGGGGAGAGGGCTGGCGCCGCAGCGGGCGATGCCGGTGGCGTAGCGCGCGCTGTCCCAGTTGTTGCCCGAGTACATGAGGTACCAGTCCCCGTCGGCGGCCTTCCACATCGACGGGTTCTCCACCACATGCGTACCGCCGCTGGTCTTGGCGGTGTCCCAGGTGATGTCGGTGCTCTTGAGCATGTCCCGGCGGGTGTCCCAGATCGCGCGGCCCTCGCCGTCGGTGCGGACGGTGGAGATGCCGGTCTCGGCGCCGGAGGCGATGGCGTCGTCCCGGTAGGTGACGTACAGGTTCCCGCCGGCCACGAAGGGGTTGGCGTCGAGTGCCCACCGGCCGGCGTCCGGGCAGGCCCACTCACCCTGGTTCTGGAAGGGGCCGCGGGCGCTGTCGGAGATCGCTCGTCCGACGCACTTCTGGCCGGTGCCCTTGCGGGAGGCGGTGTAGAACATGAAGAACCGGCTGCCGAATTGCGCGACGCCGGGGGCCCAGACCGCGCCGCCGGGCTCGGCCCAGGCGCCCGGACCGGACGGCAGGGCGTCGTGCGACGCGCAGTTCGCCATGCCCACGCTGTTGCCGGAGCCGTGGACGAGGACCGGTACGTAAAGCCTGCCGGTCGCGCCGCAGCGCGCGCCGGTCCCGGCGCCGACAGTGGTGCCGTAGGTGACGTACGAGCCGTCCTTCGCCAGCAGGGTGTCCGGGTCGGCCAGCGGGAAGGTGGACGAGTCGGCCAGCGTGGACAGGCCGCCGGTGGGTGCGGCGGCGGGTGCTGCAGCCGCCGTGGTGACCACGAGGGCGGCCGCTGCGAGGGTGACGAGCCCTCCGCGCGTTCGAAGGAATTTCACCGGTGCTCCTTGATTGATGAAGGTAATTATCAGGGAAACGGTATCGACGGTCAGCAATGCCGTCAACGGGGGAGTGCCGGGGCTGAGCGCGGGAAGCGGGGCCGCCCGGAGGCCTGCCGCGTTACGCTCCGTCGAGGGGACGTGTCACCCGCCGGGCCCTCAGGCCGGTGCCAGAACCCGTCGGTACCCTGGCAGGTCCTGGCCTGTCCGCGACGACATGAGGTATTCGTGAACGATCTTCGAGTGGTGGCGTTCGATCTCGACGACACCCTGGCGATTTCCAAGTCCCAGATCGATCGTCGGATGGCGGAGTTGCTCGGCCACCTGCTCACCGAGGTGGACGTGCTGGTCATCTCCGGTGGCCGGTTCGAGCAGTTCCAGTCGCAGGTGCTCGCCCACCTCGACCTCACCGAGGAGCAGCGCGACCGGCTGCACCTGATGCCGACCTGCGGCACCCGCTACTACCGCTGGTCCGACGGGGACTGGCGGCAGGTCTACGCCGAGGACCTGACCGAGGCCGACAAGGCCCGTGTCGTCGCCGCGCTGACCGAGTCGGCGCAGGCGCTGGGTCTGTGGGAGGCGAAGACCTGGGGCGACATCATCGAGGACCGGGGCAGCCAGATCACGTTCTCCGCGCTGGGGCAGTCCGCCCCGCCGGCCGAGAAGTACGGCTGGGATCCGGACGGCGACAAGAAGCGGCGGCTGCGGGACGCGGTCGCGGCGAAGCTGCCCGACCTGGAGGTCCGCGGCGGCGGGTCGACCTCGATCGACGTGACCCGCAAGGGCGTGGACAAGGCGTACGGCATGCGGAAGCTGCTGGAACACCTGGACCTGAAGATCGACAACGTGCTCTTCGTGGGTGACCGCCTGGACGTGGGTGGCAACGACTACCCGGTCAAGGCGATGGGCATCCGTAGCGTCGCGGTCACCCGCTGGGAGGAGACCGCCGACTACGTCGAGAAGCTCGTCGACGACCTGGTGAAGCAGCGCGCCGAGCGCGCCTGAGCGCAGCCCGACCCAGAGCCCGCCGGTTCCGGAACCGGCGGGCTCTGGCGGTATCGACGGTGATGAGGTAGGAACAGCCGAGAGAGCGCTCTCCCGTCCCATCACCGAACAGGCAGGCAGATGCGATCACCCGACCCCTCCCGCCGCCGCTTCCTCACGCTCACCGCCTCCGCGGCCTCGCTCACCGCCCTCGGCCTCCCGACCGGCGCCGCCGCCGCGTCCCCGGCCGCGCGCCCCGCCCGCGAGCCCGACTTCGGCCCCAACGTCTTCGTGTACGACCCCAGCACGCCGGTCGAGGAGATCCAGTCCACGCTGGACCGGCTGTTCACCGCCCAGGAACGCAACGAGATGGGCTTCGACAGGTACGCCGTGCTGTTCAAGCCCGGCCGCTACGAGGTGGACGCCCGGCTCGGCTACTACACGACAGTCGCCGGTCTCGGCGCCCACCCGGACGACGTGGAGATCCACGGCGCGGTCCGGGTGGTCGGGCAGCCGGACCCGAACTCGCCCGCCGGCATCTCCGCGCTCACCAACTTCTGGCGCTCGGCGGAGAACCTCGCGGTCACGCCGACGGACTGGTCGAACCAATGGGCCGTCTCGCAGGCGTCACCGATGCGCCGGGTGCACGTCAAGGGCGTGCTGTGGCTGGAACCCGGCAACGGCGGCTACTCCAGCGGCGGCTACATCGCCGACTCCAAGGTGGACGGCATCACCATCAACGGTTCCCAGCAGCAGTGGCTCACCCGGGACAGCGAACTCGGCGGCGAGTGGACCAACGGCGTGTGGAACCAGGTCTTCTCCGGCGTGATCGGCGCGCCCGCGCAGGGCTTCCCCGACCCGCCGTACACCACGCTGCCGACCAGCCCGGTGACCCGGGAGAAGCCGTACCTGTTCGTCGACGCCCGCGGGGCCTGGCGGGTGGCCGTACCGCGCCTGCGCCGCGACACCGCGGGCACCACCTGGGCCGCCGGCGGCGCGCCGGTTCCGTCGCTGCCGCTGTCCGCGTTCTACCTGGCCCGGCCCACCGACTCGGCCAAGCGGATCAACGCCGAACTGGCCCGGGGCCGGCACCTGCTGCTCACCCCCGGCGTCTACCACCTGGACCGGGCCCTGCGGGTACGCCGCCCGGACACCGTCGTGCTCGGCCTCGGCATGCCGAGCCTGGTGCCGGACCGCGGGGACGCGGCGCTGCGGATCGAGGACGTGGACGGGGTCCGCATCGCCGGAGTGCTCGTGGACGCCGGGCCGGTCGAGTCGCCGGTGCTGGTCGAGGTCGGTGCGCGGCACTGCCACCGGTCGCACGCCACGAACCCGATCTCGCTGCAGGACGTCTTCTTCCGCATCGGCGGCCCGTACGCCGGGCGCGCGGTGACCAGCCTGGTGGTGAGCAGCCGGCACACGCTCGTCGACAACATCTGGGCCTGGCGCGGCGACCACGGCCGGGCCGGCACGATCGGCTGGACCGTGAACACCGCCGCCACCGGCGTGATCGTCAACGGCGACGACGTGACCGCGTACGGGCTGTTCGTCGAGCACTACCAGCGCTGGCAGACGATCTGGAACGGCGAGCGCGGCCGGACCGTGTTCTACCAGAGCGAGCTGCCCTACGACCCGCCGAGCCAGGCGGCCTGGCGCAGCCCGACCGGCAACGGCTGGGCCTCGTACAAGGTGGCCGACCACGTCCGCACGCACGAGGCGTGGGGGCTCGGCGTCTACTCGTACTTCAACCAGGGCGTCGACATCCGCTGCGACCGGGGGATCGAGGCGCCGCGTCGCGCCGGGGTGCGGTTCCACGACGCGATCACCGTGTTCCTGGACGGCAGCGGCGGCATCGAGCGCACGATCAACGAGATCGGCACCCCTGTCGTCGGCTCGTACGGCACCAGCCCGGTGATCAGCTACCCCTGACCGCGAGGGCGGCCCGGCCGGTGCGGGACCGGCCGGGCCGCGCCCGCTCACGCCGCGAGCTGGTCGACGCGGGTGAGCACCTGGTCGACGAGTCCGTACTCGCGGGCCTGCTCGGCGGTGAACCAGCGGTCGCGGTCCCAGTCGCGCTGGATCTCCTCCAGCGTGCGGCCGCTGTGTCGAGCGATCAGCTCCTGCATGGTGCGCTTGACGTGCAGCATGTTCTCGGCCTGGATGGTGATGTCCGCGGCGGTGCCGCCCATCCCGCCGGACGGCTGGTGCATCATGATCCGCGAGTGCGGCAGCGCGAACCGCTTGCCCGCCGCCCCGGCGCAGAGCAGGAACTGCCCCATCGACCCGGCCATCCCGAGCGCCAGCGTCGCCACGTCGTTCTTGACGTACCGCATGGTGTCGTAGACGGCCATGCCCGCGCTGACCGAACCGCCCGGCGAGTTGATGTAGAGGAAGATGTCGCGCTCGGCGTCCTCGGCCGCGAGGAGCAGGATCTGCGCGCAGATCTGGTTGGCCGACGCGTCGGTGACCTCGGTGCCGAGGAAGATGATCCGCTCCTTCAGCAACCGTTCGAAGACCCGGTCGCCGAACGCCGGCTGCCCCTCGTCGAGCATCCAGATGCCACCCATCGCCGCCCACCTCCGTGCCGCCGGTGGGCGGGGGACCGCCCGGGAACCCGGCGGTCTCCAGCGTCCGCCGGGCGCACCCGTGCGGACCAGGCTTTCTGCCCGGGGCAGATCCGCCGTGAGCAGAAGCTACGCGGCGACCGGCCGCCGCCGGCCGGCGCGGGCCCGCCGCCGGGCCAGCGTGACGGAGGTACGCGGACGGGGGCGGACGGCCGGGGCGGAGGGAACCGGCCAGATTCGGATGCCGCCGGCGAACCCGATCGGCGTGGCGGCGTCGAACGCGGGACCGAGCGGCGCCGGCCCGAGATCCACCGGCCGCAGCACGCCGCCCAGCAGCGGCATGGCGGTGACCGGGCGGCGGGCGACGTGCGGCCGGAGCGAGACGGCGGGCCGCCGGGTCACGGGCGGCCGGGGTGACACGGCCGGGCGGCGCGTGACGGACAGCCGGGGCGGGCCGACCCGCAGGTGTGGCCCGGTGCGGGCGGACGGCACCCGGTCGAACCGGGCCGCCGAGATGCCGGGGCCGACCGGGGTCGGACGCTCCCGGCGCAGCTCGTCGCGGGCCTCTTCGAGCAGGTCGGCGAGGTGGATGCCGAGCGCGCGGCAGATCGCGGCCAGCACCTCGGAGGAGGCCTCCTTGCGGCCGCGTTCGACCTCGGAGAGATAGGGCAGGGAGACGCCGGCGGCCTGGGCCACCTCGCGCAGCGTGCGGCCCTGGCGCAGGCGGATGCGCCGGAGCACCCCGCCGATCACGCGTCGCAGCAACGACATGCCGGCCTCCTCGCGGTCGTCGTCCCGGACGTCTCCATCATGCCCCGTCCACGCGCCCGGCACCTGCCCGGTCGGCCCCCGTGGTACCGACCGGGCAGGCGTGGATCAACGCCAGACGACCGCGCGGGAGTGCCAGCTCGGCGAGGCGAAGTAGGCCAGACCGACGATCAGGCCGGGGTCGTTGACGTTGATCGCGATGCTGCTCACCGCCCCGTCCGGCATCGGCAGCAGCTGGGATTCGGCGGTGGGTGAGGGCCAGATCATCGCCCGGCTCGTGGTGCCGTCGGTGCCGATCACCAGGCCCGAGTCGTTCACCGCCTGCGCCGTCGGGGATTCCGCGCCGGTGGCCAGCCGGTGCATCGTCGTACCGTCCCAGAAGAAGGCGGCGAACCGGCCGTCCGCGGTCCAGCTCGTGCCGACCACCTGACCGAGGTCGTTGATGCCGGTCGCGTCGCTCGTGGGTCCGCCCAGGGTGCCCAGCGACCGCAGGACGCCGTCGCGCCAGACGAATGCCTGGTTGACGAAGGGCGGATCGGTCCAGTCCTTGTAGCCGTAGGTGCCCGCGACGGTGCCGGCCTCGTTCACCGCGAGCGCGCTCGCACCCGGCGGGGCGTCGATGGTGATCTCGGTGTTCCCGGTCCGGACGAACGGCCGCCGCCCGGAGAAGCTGTCGGTGACGTGGTAGACGCCGACCACCCGGTCGCCCGCCGTGTCGTACGCGATGGAGAAGATGCCCCCGGTCAGGCCGAGATCCTGGATCTTCCCGTCCACCCAGGCCACGGCATGGCTGCTGCCGTCGGCCGCCTGGGCGGTGCCCACGATGCGCCCCCGCTCGTCGATCGCCTCGGCCTGGCTGTTCGGCCCGCCCAGCGTCCCCAGATCCTCGATCTGCCCGTCCACCCAGCGCACCGCGTGCCAGTAGCCGCTTGCCACCTGCGCCGACCCGACCACCACCCCGGCGCTGTTGACGTCCGACGCCGAGCTGCCCCCGCCGAGTGTCGGCAGCAGCACGGCCGTCCGCTTCGCCGTCGGCATCGGCGCCGGCGTGGTGGCGGTCGGCGTACCGGTGGGCGACGGTGAGGCGGTCGGCGTCGCCGTGGCCGTCGGTGTCGGTACGGCGGTCGGCGTCGGCGAGGCGGTCGGTCGTGGGGAGAAGGTCGGCGAGGGGACGACGGTGGGCTTCGGCCGGGTGGGCCGGGCCGTCCCGGTTGGGCGGTCCCCAGGCCGGTTCGCCACAGCGGGCGGCGCCCCGGCGACCACCATCCCGACTGCCACGGCAAGCGCGGCCAATGCCATGCGTGTACGCATCCGACGTCCCCTCGTCACGATCGGTGAGTCATCAGTCTCACCCGTGGGCGCGTCGATGGATCTGACGAAATCCTTACCGCTCGCGGGCAGCAGCGGCGCCCGGCCCAGCCAGCCGGCTCGCGGCGTAACCGCTATCTTGAGGGCGTGCAGGTGGCGGAGCAGGACCGACGGTGATCCATTTTCCCGCGCAACGGCGGGGGCCGCTGAGCGCGCTGAGCCTGCGCCTGCTCGCCGCCCTCGGCCTGGTCTTCGCCACGGTGTTCGTGGTGTGGCTCGACCGCGACGGCTACCGCGACGTCGACGAGAGCGGCCTGAGCCTGCTCGACTGCTTCTACTACGTGGTGGTCTCGCTCTCCACCACCGGGTACGGCGACATCACGCCGGTCAGTTCGTCGGCGCGGCTGGCGAACGTCCTGTTCATCACTCCCGCCCGGGTGCTGTTCCTGATCATCCTGGTCGGCACCACCCTGGAAGTCCTGACCGAGCAGTACCGCACCGGCCGTCGCCTGTCGCGGTGGAGGAGAACCGTGAAGGACCACGTCATCATCTGCGGCTACGGCACCAAGGGCCGCAGCGCGGTCTCCGCCCTGCTGGAGAACGGTACGGACAAGTCCAAGATCGTGGTGGTCGAGCGGAGCGGGCCGGCGCTGCGGCAGGCCACCTCCAACGGGCTGGTGACGATCGAGGGCTCGGCGACCCGCTCGTCGGTGCTGGAGCAGGCGCACGTGCGTACCGCGAAGTCGGTCATCATCGCGACCGACAGCGACGACGCCTCGGTGCTGGTGGCGCTCACGGTCCGGCAGCTCACCGCCGGTCAGGTGCGCATCATCGCGGCGGTCCGGGAGGCGGAGAACGCGCCGCTGCTCAAGCAGAGCGGGGCGCACCACGTGATCGTCTCGTCGGCCACGGCCGGGCGGCTGCTCGGCCTGTCGACCTCGGCCCCGCCCCTGATCGACGTGGTGGAGGACCTGCTCACCCCGGGGCAGGGCATGGCGCTGGCCATGCGGTCGGCCGAGCGCAGCGAGGTGGGCCGCTCGCCGCGCGAGCTGGAGGCGCTGGTCATCGCGCTGGTCCGCCGGGGCAAGGTGGTCACACTCAACGACCGTGCCGCCTCGATGATCGAGACCGGCGACATGCTCGTCCACGTCCGGGACGACCGGCCGCAGGCCACCTCCGCGATCTGACCCGGCCCGCCGGGCCGCCCGGTCAGCAGGCGCCCGGACCGCCCTCCGCGATCACTTCGCCGCAGGTCGACGACCGGCCCTGGGTGGCCCGGCGCAGCAGGTCGTAGAGCAGGTCCCGCTCGCCGGGGGCCAGCGCGCCGAGGACGTCCTCCTCCGCGCCGGCGAGCGCGCACTCGGCCTCGCGTAGTCGCTTCGTGCCCGCGTCGGTGAGGCGTACCTCGTGCCGGCGGCGGTCCTCCGGGGAGCGGCGGCGCTCGGCCAGGCCGTCCGACTCCAGGTCGTTGAGCAGCCCGACCACGTTCGTGCTGTCGATCTGGAGCGTGCCGGCCAGCGCCTGCTGGCTGATGCCGCCGGAGTCGCGCAGCACGGTGAGCGCCACCAGGTGGCGGGGGCGCAGGCCCAGCGGGGCCAGCACCGACTCCGAGCGCAGCCGCATCCGCCGGGCCAGGTGGTCGAGCAGGGGCCCGGAACGGCGCTCGGACTCCTCGGCCGGTGCGGCGGACATGTGACCCAGTTTACGCACTCCGAGGAACATCGACCTGCTATAAATAGTTGGTTCTACACGAACGATCGTCGGAGGAGGAATCACCAATGGCACACCTACTGCACATCGACTCCAGCATCACCGGGGAGCGGTCGATCAGCCGGCGGCTCACCGCCCGCGCCGCCGCCGCCTGGCGCGCCGCCCACCCGGACGGCACTGTCACCTACCGCGACCTGGGTCAGAACCCGCTGCCGCACCTGAACACCGCGAGCGGCCTCGCGCGCATGGTGCCGCCGGATCAGCACACCCCCGAGCAGCAGGCTTCCTGGCAGCTGACCCAGGAGGTGGTGGCCGAGGTGAAGCAGGCCGACACGGTCCTGCTCGGGCTCCCGCTCTACAACTACGGCCCGCCCAGCAGCGTGAAGTCCTGGGTCGACCACCTGATCGCCCCCGGCATCGCGTACGACCCGGTGACGAACGCCGGGCTGCTCGGCGACCGCCAGTTCGTCGTCCTGGTCAGCCGCGGTGGCGGGTACGGCCCGGGCACCCCGCGCGAGGGCTGGGACCACGCCGAGCCGTGGCTGCCGCACGGCCTCTCCCTGACCGGGCTGGACCCGCGGTTCATCTGCGCCGAGCTGACCCTGGCCCCGGTCAACCCGGCGATGGCCGAGCTGATCCCGCTGTTCGAGCAGAGCCTCGCCGCGGCCGAGCGGGCCGTCGACGAGCTGTGGGTGCCCGCCTCGGCGGCCGCCTGACCGGGCCGCGTCACACACGAGGGGCGGGCCGTTCCGCGGGGGAACGGCCCGCCCCTCGGCATGACGGGTCAGCGGTGGATCAGAGGATCGTCCAGGTGTCGCCGCTGCCGAGCAGCGCCGCGAGCTGCTGCTCCGGGGTCTTGTCCACGCCCGCCTTGGCGGCCGCGACCTGCTCCTGCACCACGCTGTCGTAGGAGGGTCGGCCGACCGACCGGAACACCCCGATCGGGGTGTTGCTCAGGTCCAGGCCGGGCAGCCGGGACAGCGCGAACGCGTACGCCGGGTCGGCCACGCCCGCGTCGTGCACGACGATCTCCTCGGCCGGCGTGTTCGCGGTCTCCCGGACCTCCAACCCGAAGCCGCCCGGCGGGTGGACGACGCAGAACTGCCCGTCCTTGCCGAACGTGATCGGCTGCCCGTGTTCCAGCCGGATCAGGAAGTCGTCCCGGGTGGCCGGCTCCTTCAGCGGGTCGAAGGCGCCGTCGTTGAAGATGTTGCAGTTCTGGTAGATCTCCACGAACGCCGAACCCTCGTGCTGGGCGGCGGCCCGCAGCACCGACTGGAGGTGCTTGCGGTCCGAGTCGATCGTCCGGGCCACGAACGTGGCCTCGGCGCCGAGCGCCAGCGACAGCGGGTTGAACGGGGCGTCCGCCGAGCCGACCGGCGTCGACTTGGTGATCTTGCCGACCTCGGAGGTGGGCGAGTACTGGCCCTTGGTGAGGCCGTAGATCCGGTTGTTGAACAGCAGGATCTTGAGGTTCACGTTGCGGCGCAGCGCGTGGATCAGGTGGTTGCCGCCGATGGAGAGCGCGTCGCCGTCACCGGTGACCACCCAGACCGACAGGTCCGGCCGGGACACCGACAGGCCGGTGGCGATCGCCGGGGCCCGGCCGTGGATCGAGTGCATGCCGTACGTGTTCATGTAGTACGGGAAGCGCGACGAGCAGCCGATGCCCGAGACGAAGACGATGTTCTCCCGGGGGATGTTCAGCTCCGGCATGAAGCCCTGCACGGCCGCCAGGATGGCGTAGTCACCGCAACCGGGGCACCAGCGCACCTCCTGGTCGGACTTGAAGTCCTTGGCGGTGAGCTTGAGGGCGACGGGCTCAGACATTCTTCAGGACCTCTTCCAGCATCGTCTCCAGCTCGGCGGCGGTGAACGGCAGGCCGCGGACCTGGTTGTAGCCGATCGCGTCGACCAGGTACTTCGCCCGGATCACGTGGGCGAGCTGGCCGAGGTTCATCTCCGGCACGACCACCTTGTCGTAGCGGCCCAGCACCTCGCCGAGGTTCGCCGGCATCGGGGCCAGGTGCCGCAGGTGGGCCTGGGCCACCGAGAGCCCGCGCTGGCGCAGGCCACGGCAGGCGGCGCCGATCGGCCCGTACGTCGAGCCCCAGCCCAGCACCAGCACCCGGGCGTCGCCGTCCGGGTCCTCGACCTCGACGTCCGGCACCGGGATGGTCTCGATGCGGGCCGCCCGGGTCCGCACCATGAAGTCGTGGTTGGCCGGGTCGTACGAGATGTCGCCGGTCTTGTCGGCCTTCTCCAGGCCGCCGATCCGGTGCTCCAGACCGGCCGTGCCGGGCACCGCCCACGGGCGGGCCAGCGTCTGCGGATCCCGCAGGTACGGCAGGAACGTGGTGCCGTCCTCACCGTTGGGCTGCGTGGCGAACTCGACCCGCAGGTCGGGCAGCGACTCCACGTCGGGCAGCAGCCACGGCTCCGAGCCGTTGGCGACGTAGTTGTCCGACAGCAGGATCACCGGCGTGCGGTAGGTCAGCGCGATCCGGGCCGCCTCCAGCGCCGCGTGGAAGCAGTCCGACGGGGACTTCGGCGCGACCACCGCCACCGGGGCCTCGCCGTGCCGGCCGTACAGCGCCATGTTCAGGTCGGCCTGCTCGGTCTTGGTGGGCATACCCGTCGACGGCCCGGCCCGCTGCACGTCGACGATGACCAGCGGCAGCTCCAGCGCCACCGCCAGGGAGATCGTCTCGCTCTTGAGCGCCACGCCCGGGCCGCTGGTGGTGGTGATGCCGAGCGCGCCGCCGTACGAGGCGCCCAGCGCCGCGCCGACCGCCGCGATCTCGTCCTCGGCCTGCATGGTGACCACGCCGAACTTCTTGTGCTTGCTCAGCTCGTGCAGGATGTCCGAGGCCGGCGTGATCGGGTACGCGCCGAGGAACACCGGCAGCCCGGAACGCACCCCGGCGGCCACCAGGCCGAGCGACAGCGCCGCGTTGCCGGTGATGTTCCGGTAGGTGCCCGGGAGCATCTTGGCCGGTTTGACCTCGTACCGGACGGAGAAGTCCTCGGTGGTCTCGCCGAAGTTCCAGCCGGCCCGGAACGCGGCCACGTTCGCCGCCACCAGCTCGGGACGGGCCGCGAACTTGCGCTCCAGGAAGCGCAGCGTGGACTCGTACGGGCGGGAGTACATCCAGCTCAGCAGCCCGAGCGCGAACATGTTCTTGGCCCGCTCGGCGTCCTTCTTGGACACGTCGAGCTCGGCCAGCGCGCCGATCGTCATCGAGGTGAGCGCCACCGGGTGCACCGCGTACCCGGCGAGCGAGTCGTCGTCGAGCGGGCTGGTCGCGTAGCCGACCTTGGCCAGGTTGCGCCGGGTGAACTCGTCGGTGTTGACGATGATGTCCGCCCCGCGCGGCAGGTCGGCCAGGTTGGCCTTCAACGCGGCCGGGTTCATCGCCACCAGCACGTTCGGCGCGTCACCCGGCGTCAGGATGTCGTAGTCGGCGAAGTGCACCTGGAAGCTCGACACGCCGGGCAGGGTGCCGGCGGGAGCGCGGATCTCGGCGGGGAAGTTGGGCAACGTCGAGATGTCGTTGCCCAGCTGCGCCGTCTCCGAGGTGAACCGGTCGCCGGTGAGCTGCATGCCGTCGCCGGAGTCACCGGCGAACCGGATGACCACCCGGTCCAGCTGACGGATCTGCTTGGTCACACCCGCACCTCGCTTAACTGAGCGCCGTCGCCCTCGCCGGCCCGGCCCGCTCCGATTCTCACGTCAGAGCCTACGTCGCCACGTTAGGGCCACCTTGGTCGAGGTCCGACGTATGGGACTGGATCGGGCCGCTGTATGCCCTGCTTTGCAGCGTTTAGTACCTGGGCCCGTAACCCAGATCACCACATATCCATGATCACCGGTCGGTGATCGGACGGTCCGGTGCGGTGATGTCGCTGCGGCGGCGCAGCGAACGGGTCGCCAGCGTCAGCGCGAGCACGACCAGGAGGCCGGACACGGCGATCAACGCGACGGCCGTCCGCCGGATCGAGGTGCCGTCCCCGTCCCGTTCGCCGGCGGCGACGAGCACGCCCTGCGAGCCGGTCGGGGCCGGCGCCCCGCCGGGCGGGGCGGCGTCCGCCGCCGCCGCGCTGATCCGGAAGCTCATCTGCACCTGCCGGTCCCGCCCGCTGCGCGGGTCGAGCCGGCCGATCACCGCGCCGGACAGGGGGGCCCGCCGCTGGGCCTCCGCCGAGGCGGCGAGCGTCAGCCGTACGGTCGCGGTCCGCCCGGCCGCCAGTACGCCCAGTTCGCAGCGGGTCCGGTCGGGGGAGACCGGGGCGCAGCCGCCCTCGGTGCCGGCGGCGGTCACCCCTTCGGGCAGGAGCACCTCGATCCGGCCGGCCGCGTCGACCCTGCCGGTGTTGCCGAGCCGGACGGTGAGCGTGCTGGGCGCGCCGCTGATGTCGAACAGCACCTCGTCGGCGCGCAGCGAGATGCCGGGCACCGGCGGCCCGGGCGGGAACAGCACCGCGAAGCCCTCGTCGTCGTACGCCGCACCGGTCACACCGGGCGCGACGGCGGTGACCTGGACCGATCCGGCCAGCGGCATGGTCCGCCAGGCGTCGCCGTCGACCCGGACCCGGATGGTCGTGCTGAACCGGGCGCCCGGCTCCGCGTCCCACCCGACGCAGCTGTGGTTGCCGCCGCCGGCCGGCTCGCAGCCCGGGGTGCCCGCGTCGGTCAGCCCGGGCGGCAGCGTGTAGCCAAGGCTGATCCGCTCCGCCCGCCCGCCGGTGTTGGTCACCGTCACCCGAAGCGCGGCCACCGTGGCGTCGGCGTTCCAGTAGGCCGGCGTGAGGACCACGTCCTCGGTGTTCACGCGTACCCCCAGAGGGCCGCCCGCCGGCTGGGCCGGTGGTGGCGGCGGGGTCTTGACCGGCGGCACGACCGGCGGGGGCACCGGCGCCGTGGTGGCCGGCGCGGCGGTGGTCGGCGCCGGTTCGGCGGGCGCGCTCGTCGGCGGCGGGGCCGGCGAGGTGGTGACCGGCGCCGGGGGCGTGGTCGGAGGCGGCGGCGGCTCGGTGGGCGGCGGGGCCGGCGCGGTGGTCGTCGGCTCGCCGGTGGGGGCGGGCTCGGTCGGCTCGCCGCCGGGGTCGCCGCCCGGCTCCACCGGCTCGATCACCTGGAGCGCGGCGGCCGGCCCCGGGTGTGCGACGGCCCCGGCCGGCGCCACCGCCACCAGCGCCGCGACGAGCGCGGGCGCCAGCAGCGCGAGGGTACGGCGGAGCGCGACCCGCTGAACGGGCGCAACGCGGGGGCGGGCCATCTGTCCTCCGGGCGATCAACGAGATCCCATTATTCGGTGATACTTGCCATCAAGCACTAGTCCTGCGAGGAAACGAATTCGTAACGTGTCCGGGACATCTGGACGGGACCGGTACGCTCCGGTCGTGACCGGATATCTCGGCTCGTACGCCACGCTCGGTCTGCTGCTGCTCGCCGCCGTGCTCTTCTTCGTGACGGCGTTCTCCGCGAACCGGGTGTTACGTCCGAGCCGGCCGGCCGAGCCGTGGGGCAAGCGGGCCACGTACGAGTGCGGTCTCGACCCGGTCGGCGGCGACTGGGCCCAGATGCAGATCCGCTACTACGTCTACGCGTATCTCTACGTGCTCTTCGCGGTCGAGGCGGTCTTCCTGTTCCCCTGGGCGCTGGTCTTCGACCGGCCCGGCTTCGGCGCCACCACCGTCGTGGAGATGGGCGTCTTCGTGGCGATCGTCGCGCTCGGCATCCTCTACGCCTGGCGGCGCGGCGTCCTGCGCTGGACCTGACGGCGTCGGACCGACCCGTCAGGCGAGCCCGCGCCGGGTCGCCGCCGGCGGCCGGTCGCCCCGGATCGACGCCACCATGTCCAGCACCCGCCGGGTCTCGCGGACCTGGTGGGCGCGGAACACCCGGGCGCCGAGCCAGGCCGACACCGCCGTGGCGGCGAGCGTCCCCTCCAGCCGCTCGGGCACCGGAAGGTCGAGCGTCTCGCCGATGAAGTCCTTGTTCGACAGGGCCACCAGCAGCGGCCAGCCGGTGTCGGTCAGCTCCGCCAGCCGCCGGGTGATCTCCAGGGAGTGCCGGGTGTTCTTGCCGAAGTCGTGCGCCGGGTCGATCAGGATGCCGTCCCGGCGCACACCCAGCCCGACCGCGCGTTCGGCCAGCCCGGTCACCGTGCCGACCACGTCGGCCACCACGTCGTCGAAGGCGGCCCGGTGCGGCCGGGTACGCGGGGCGAGCCCGCCCGCGTGCGAGCAGACCAGCCCGGCGCCGGTCGCCGCGGCGACCCGGGCCAGCGCCGGGTCCGCCCCCGACCAGGTGTCGTTGAGCAGGTCCGCGCCGGCCGCGACCGCCTCCACGGCCACCTCGGCACGCCAGGTGTCGATGGAGACGACCACGTCGGGGAAGGCGGACCGGACCGCGGCGATGGTGTCCACCGTCCGCCGGATCTCCTCGGCCACGTCGACCTCGTCGCCCGGCCCGGCCTTCACGCCGCCGATGTCGATGATCTCGGCGCCGTCGTCGACCGCGCGTTCCACCGCGCGCAGCGCGCTGTCCTGGGCGAAGGTGGCGCCCCGGTCGAAAAACGAGTCCGGGGTGCGGTTGACGATCGCCATCACCACCAGCTCACCGGGGCCGAACGTCCGTCCGCCCAGCCGCAACGCCCCGGTCATGCCCGCCTCCTCGCCGCCGGACCGCACCGGCCGGTCCGACGCTATCCGGTCCCGCCCGCGCGGCCCGTGCCGGTCCCGTGCGCCGGACGCATTTACGGACCGGACGTCTCGGAGGGCTCGCCCGATCCCGGCCCGCATGCCACGATCTGTGCATGGGTGAGGTTCTGCTCCTCTTGGTCGTCGCGCTGACCGTCGCGGCTGTGGTGTTCGGGGTGACGGTGCTCGTCTCCGGCAAGGATCCGGGCCTCACGCCGGCCGAGCCGGACGGGCGGGCCGTACCCCTGCCCGGCAGCCGTCCGCTCGACGAGTCGGACGTGTCCGACGTCCGCTTCGACACGGCGTTGCGCGGCTACCGGATGAGCCAGGTCGACGCGGCGCTGCGCCGGGCGGCGTACGACATCGGCTACAAGACCGAGCTGATCGGCGTCCTGGAGGCGGAGAACGCGGCCCTGCGGGACGGGCGTACCGAGGACGCCGACGCGCTGCGCCGTGCGCGCGAGGAGGCCGCCGCGACCCGCCCCGAGACCGAGCAGTCGCCCGACCCGTCCACCTCCGAGCCGGTCGTGATCGACCTGTCCGCGCCGGAGCCGCCGGCCCGCACCGGCACCGACCGGCCGGTCCGCGGCGACGCCGACGGGCAGCCGGGGCGCGCGCCGGCCGAGGCGGGCGTGGCGGAGGCTCCGGCCGCCGCGGCGACCGAGGACACCGTCTCCCCGGGGAACGGGATCGCGGCCGGGCCCGCCGACGACGACCGGGAGCGCGGTTCGGTGGTCCGCTCGGAGTCGGCGTGACCGGCACCGACCGGCCGGCCGACGACTTCACCGAGGCGTCCCGCCGCGGCGCCGCCGAGGTCACCGCCACGGTGATCGTCGACGCCCCGGCCGACCGGGTGTTCGCCGCGCTCACCGCGTGGGAGCGGCAGTCGGACTGGATCCCGCTGACCCGGGTCCGGGTGGTCGAGGGCGACGGTGGCGAGGGCAGCCTGGTCGAGGCGGTCACCGCGCTCGGTCCGGCCGTGCTCCGCGACGAGATGCGGGTGGTCCGGGTCGACGCGCCGTACGAGGTCGGCGTGGTGCACTGCGGCAAGCTGCTGCGCGGCCCCGGCGTGCTGCGCTGCACCCCGATGGACCGCGACCGCACGCAGGTGGTCTGGCACGAGTGGTTCCACCTGCCGGGCGGGCCGGCCGGCCGGGTGGCGTGGCCGGTGCTCTGGCCCGGCTCCAAGTTCAGCCTCACGCAGGCGCTGAAGAAGTTCGCCCGGCTGGTCGAGCAGGGCCGCCTGCCCTGACCGGGGTTGTCGGTGGGCTGGCCTACCGTGGACGCCGTGACTGACCTGGTGACCGGCGCCGACGGGCTGCCGCGCTGCGCGTGGGGGGCGAGCACCCCCGACTACGCCGTCTACCACGACGAGGAGTGGGGCCGGCCGCTGCGCGGCGACGACGCGCTCTACGAGCGGCTGACGCTGGAGGCGTTCCAGTCCGGCCTGTCCTGGCTGACCATCCTGCGCAAGCGGCAGGCGTTCCGGGACGCCTTCGCCGGCTTCCGGATCGACGCGGTGGCCCGCTACGGCGAGGCCGACGTGACCCGGCTGATGGCCGACGCCGGGATCGTCCGCAACCGGGCCAAGATCGAGGCGGCGATAGCGAACGCCCGGGCCGCGTCGGAGCTGCCCGAAGGGCTCTCGGCGCTGCTCTGGTCCTTCGCGCCCCCACCCCGGGCGGCACGTCCCCGGTCCTTCGCCGAGGTGCCGGCCACCAGCCCGGAGTCGGTGGCGATGGCCAAGGCGCTCAAGAAGCGGGGCTTCCGGTTCGTCGGCCCCACGACCGCCTACGCGCTGATGCAGGCCACCGGCATGGTCGACGACCACCTGGCCGACTGCCACGTGAGCGGTGACCGGGCCGGGGTGTGACGGAGCGCCCCACCTCCGGCGTGATGGGATTGGGGCATGACCGACACCGAGCCGCGTACGAGCGGGACGACAGACGGTGCGACCACGACCGGAGCCTGGGCGGTGCTGCTGCCCGCCGAGCGCTTCGAGGCCGAGCGGCTGGTGCACCACGACGCGCTGGAGTTGACCGGGCTGTCCGGGGCGGCCCGCCCCCGGTCCGGTGACCGGGTGGCGGTGCTCGTCGACGAGCCGCTGCGCCTGGTCGCCCTCGGCCGGGTCGCGCTCGCGTCGTCCGAGACCCGGGAGGACCCGGACGATCCGCAGTCCGACGCGGTGGCCGGGTCGCTCGTGGTCGCGTACACCCGGCGGGTGCTCGACGAGCCGGTGCCGGTCGACGGCCCGGCGCCGGACGGCCCGGTCGTGGCGCTCGACCCGGCCGGCTGGCGGTCGCTGGCCGACCGGCTCGGCCCGCCGCCCGCCCGCAGCACCTGGCTGGTCAGCCTGGACCTGCCGATCGAGGCCGCGTCGCGCGCCGAGGCGGTACGGATCTTCTGGTCCTACGTGCAGGAGCTGGGCCCGCGGGAGCTGCCGGCGTTCGTCTCGCCGTACGGCGACGAGCTGGCCATGCAGGCGTTCGTGCTCGGCGTCGAGGCCAACCAGGATCCGGAGGAGGACGACTGACCTCCGGGCCCGACCGGCGCGGTCAGCGGCCCTCGAAGGCCGGCTTCTGCTTGGCGACGAACGCCTTCGTGGCGGCCCGGTGGTCGGCGGTGGCGCCACAGATCGCCTGCGCCTGCGCCTCGGCGGCCAGCGCGTCGGCGAGCGTGCCCGCGTCGGCGATGGAGAGCTGGCGCTTGATCGCCCCGTAGGCGACGGTCGGGCCGGCGGCCAGCCGGGCGGCCAGTTCCTGAGCGGTGGGGAGCACCTGCTCGTCGTCGTCCACCAGCTTGGTCAGCAGGCCCAGCCGGCAGGCCTCGTCGGCGCCGACCGGCTCGGCGAGCATCAGCAGCTCGACGGCCTTGGCGTGACCGACCAGCCGGGGCAGCGTCCAGGAGGCGCCGGTGTCGGCGGCGAGGCCCACCCCGGCGAACGCCATCAGGAACCGGGTCTTCGGGCCGCCGATGCGGAAGTCGGCCAGGAACGCCAGCGAGGCGCCCGCCCCGGCGGCCATCCCGCGCACCGCGGCGACCACCGGCTTGGGCAGGTTGGCCAGCCGGGCGGCGATCGGGTTGTAGTGCGCCCGCACCGTGCCCAGCGGGTCGGCGTCCGAGGCCTCCAGCGTCCGCACGTGCTCGCGCAGGTCCTGACCGGCGCTGAACGAGCCGCCCGCGCCGGCGAGCACGACCGCCCGGCAGGACCGGTCGGTCTCCAGCTCGGCCAGGGTGTCCCGGAGCGCCTCCTTGAGCGCCACGTCGAGCGAGTTCATCGCCGTCGGGCGGTTCAGCGTCAGGGTGACGACGGCGTCGGTGCGGTCGACGAGCAGCGGCTCGGTCACGTTCTAACGACCCTTCTGTCGGGCGAGGCGGTTGCCGGCGTCGAGGCACTGCTCGACGTACCGGTCGGCGGCCGGCCGGAGCCGGGCCGCGTGCCGGTCGAAGAAGCTGGCCGCGCTGGTGCCGGGCCAGCGCTCGGGCAGCAGTGCCGGGGGCAGTTGCGGATCCCGGAACAGGAACGTACGCCATGCGTGCACGAGCCGGAACCGGGCCGCGTACGCGTCCTCGTCGCTGCTGCGCACCGTGACGCCGGAGAGCAGTGGCTTCTGCTCGGCGACGAAGCGTTCGTACGCCCGGCCGATCTCGGCCAGGTCCCAGGCACGGCGGACCACGCCCATGGCGCCCGGTGTGCCGGCCGCGTGCGCGGCGGTGAACCGCTCGTAGCGCACGCCCGCCTCGTCGAGCATCAGGTCGACGTCCTCACCCGGGCGGGTGGCCACCCAGGTGCAGTCGTCGAGCGTGCCGTAGCCGAGGAAGGCGAGGTTCGCGGCGAGCCGCTGCCGGTCCCGGCGGGACGAGGGCGCGGTGAGCACCAGGAGATCGAACCGTCCGTCCCAGCTGTGCCGCCCGGTCCGGTAGATCCGGGACGCCGCCTCGTCGAGTCGACGAGCCGCCTTCGGGGTGATCGAATATCCCGGTCCGGACGCCAGCCGGAGCGGTTCCAGCCAGCCCTGGCGAACCATCCGGGAGACCGCGGTGCGTACCGCCGGTGGGGCGATCCCGAGCGGGGCGAGCAGCTTGACCAGGGCGGCGACCGGTGCGCGGCCACCCCGGGCCCGGAGGTGGTCGCCGTACAGGTCGAAGAGTGCCGACCGTGCCTGCATGACCGCACATTGTGACAGGCCTATCCAAGATAAGCTAGATGCTGTTACATCAATGCTGCTTCGGTTTGGGTCCGGCGGTGTTCATCAGGGAAAATCGTTGGTCGAGCCTTCCGCGACGGTTGCGGATGGCGATGGCGAAGTGGCTGTGGGGCAACTCACCGACCCTGGTGTAGGTCTGAGGGGAGACAACATGGCGGCGATGAAGCCGCGGACGGGCGACGGTCCGCTGGAAGTCACCAAGGAGGGCCGGGGCATCGTCATGCGAGTCCCGCTGGAGGGTGGTGGCCGGCTCGTCGTCGAGATGACTCCCGACGAGGCCACCGCGCTCGGTGACGCGCTGAAGGCGGCCGCGGGCTGATTCGAGGAGTGTCCCGCGTGGCGTCCGCCGCGCGGGCGGTTCGTCCTACCCTGAGCCACCGGCATGCCCGGTGGCTCAGGGTCTTTCCTCTGCGGGTGCGTGGTGAAACGTGCCCGTTCAACCCATTTCGGAGGTACGGTCCAGCGTGCTGGTCATTCGTCTGGTGAGTGGGCCCGCGGGGCCTGACGCTCTCGTCCTGCCCGTCCGTCCCGGAGGGCCGGACTCGCCGGACTCCCTGATCTCGCCGGACTCCATGGCCTCGCTCGAACCCGGACTGGTCCCGACCGCCGTGCCGATCGGCGACGTCCGGGCCGAGGCCGCCGCCGTCCTGCCGGCCACCCGGCTCACCGGCGCGGCCGGTGAGGTGCGCGAACACCTGCGTCCCGGTGGCTCCCCGGCGCGGCTGTGGCTGCTGGGCGTCGGCGACGGCGAGGAGCGCGACTGGCGCACCGCCGGAGCGGCTCTCGCCCGCGCGGCGAAGGATGAGACGCAGATCACCATCGCGCTTCCCGGCGAGGCGACGGCGGCGTTGCGTGGCCTCGCCGAGGGGCTGCTGCTCGGTTCGTACCGCTTCCGCCTCACCGAGGCCGGCAAGCGGCCCGCCCTGGCCGAGGTGGCGGTGCTCGTCGACGACCCGGACGCTCTCGCCGACACGCTCGACGCCGCCCGGGCCACCGCCGAGACGACCCGGCTCGCCCGGGACCTGACCAACATGCCCTCGTCCACCAAGAACCCGGAGTGGTTCGCCGCGCAGGTGGCCGAGGCCGCGTCCGGGCGCCCCGACCTGCACCTGCGGGTACGCGGCCCGGAGGAACTGGCGGCCGAGGGCTTCGGCGGCCTGCTGGCCGTCGGCGGCGGCTCCGCGACCGGACCGCGCCTGGTGGAGCTGGACTGGCGGCCGGAGGGCGCGCGTACCCACGTGGTGCTCGTCGGCAAGGGCATCACGTTCGACACCGGCGGCATCTCGATCAAGCCGGTGCCGGCCATGAAGCTGATGCGCAAGGACATGGCCGGTGCCGCCGCGGTGATCGCCGCGACGCTCGGCGCCGCCGAACTGCGCCTGCCGGTACGGGTCACCACGCTCGCCCCGCTCGCCGAGAACATGGTCAGCGGCTCGGCGTTCCGCCCCGGTGACGTGATCCGGCACTACGGCGGGCTGACGAGCGAGAGCACCAACTCCGACGCCGAGGGCCGGCTCGTGCTCGCCGACGCGCTGGCGTACGCGGCCCGCGAGCTGAAGCCCGACCTGCTGATCGACCTGGCGACGCTCACCGGCGCGAACGCCGTCGCCCTGGGCAAGCGGCACGCCGCGCTCTACAGCGAGAACGACACGCTCGCCGCCGGGCTGCTCGACGCGATCACCGCGGCCGGCGAGCGGGCCTGGCGGATGCCGCTCGCCGACGACTACGTGGAATACCTGGCCAGCGAGATCGCCGACCTGCACAGCTCCCCGGCGCAGGGCGCCGGCTCGGTGGTCGCCGCGCTGTTCCTGCGGGAGTTCACCGGCGACCTGCGGGACCGGTGGGCGCACCTGGACATGTCCGCGCCGTCGTGGTCCGACGACACGCACGGCGAACTGGTCAAGGGCGCGACCGGCTGGGGTGTGCGCGGCCTGCTGCGCTGGCTGGGGACGCTGGACTGAGCCGGCCGTTCAGGGCACGCCGGCCTGACTCAGGCCTTCACGGCGGCCAGCAGGCCGTGGCCGACCGGCAGCAGCGCGGGCACCCAGTGCTCCGACTCGCGGATCGCCTTGATCGTCTCCCGCACGGTGACCGTCTCGACGTCCCGCGCGGCCGGGTCGCCGATCCGGCCGGCCGCCAGCGCGCCGTTGAGCGCGAGCACGCCGCCGGGGCGCAGCAGCCGCAGCGCCGCGTCCACGTACGCGGCGAAGCCGGTCGACACCGCGTCCACGAAGACCAGGTCGTAGGCGCCGTCCGCGAGCCGCGGCAGCACGTCGAGGGCCCGGCCGGTGATGATCCGGGTACGCCCCGACGGAAAGCCCGCCTCCTGGAACAGCCGCCGGGCGATGCGCTGGTACTCGACCTCGACGTCGATCGTGGTGAGCACACCGTCGGGGCGCATGCCACGCAGCAGCCACACGCCGCTCACCCCGGTGCCGGTGCCGATCTCCACCACCGCCCGGGCGTTGCCGGCGGCGGCGAGCAGCCGCAGCGCGGCACCCGACCCGGGCGTGACCGCCTCCACCCCCACCTCGTGGGCGAGGGCGCGGGCCGTGCGCAGCACGAGATCCTCGGTGACGAAAGACTCGGCGAAGTGGAGCGCCTGGGCCGTCGAACTGCCGTGACCGGCGACCGTGGCGATGGGACACCTCCGAGGGGCGGACTGGTGCGAGGGGCGGTATGCACTGTGAGCGTAGAGGCGGGCCGGTACCGGCGCAGCCGCGAGTCCGCCGTCGAGCGCTCACGGACGGCAACCCCTGACCCCGTTCGCGCCATCCGTGTAATCCTGGATGTGTCCCGCGCGTCACTGTCGTCCGGCTCCGCCGGTCGCCGGCGCGGGGCCAGCGGGACTGAGTGGGAGGCACCGACGTGACCGACGGCTGGGACTGGCGGCGGCCCGGCGGATCGCCGGCACCGGGTGGGCCGGCGTCCGGACGACCGCCGCAGGACGCCCCCGGTCAGGCGACGTCGCCGTGGTGGTCCGACGCTCTGGCCGACCCGTGGCGCGACCCGTACGCGCCCGCCGCCGTGGTGATCCCGGCGGCGCCGGCACCGGGGGCGGGGGAGCCGGAACCGGTCACCGACCCGGACCTGCCGACCCGGCCGGGGCTGCGTCAGGTGGTGCTGATTTCCCTGGTCACGGCCCTTCTCGCCGGTTCTCTCGGCAGTGCCCTGACGTACGCCTTCCTGCGCGGCGGTGACGTGCCGACGATCGGCGCGCAGACCGGCCAGGCTCCCGCGCTTGCCCAGCGCAAGCCCGAGTCACTGGCCGGGGTGGCCGAGCGGGTCCTGCCCAGCGTGGTCACGATCCGGGTGGTCAGCCTCGGCGGCACCAGCGAGGGCTCCGGCTTCGTGGTGACCGGCGAGGGCCACATCGTCACCAACGACCACGTGGTCGCCGACGGCACCGGCAAGGCCACTGTCGTGTTCAACGACGGCAGCACCGCCGCCGGCACCGTGGTCGGGCAGGATCCGGAGTCGGACCTCGCCGTGATCAAGGTCTCGCGCAGCGGGCTGACCCCGGTGCAGTTCGGCGACTCCGACGCGCTCGCCGTCGGTGACCCGGTGCTCGCCATCGGGTCGCCGTTGTCGCTCGCCAACACCGTCACCGCCGGCATCGTGAGTGCGCTGGACCGGACCATGCAGGCCGGCGAGCCGGGCGGGCCGACCCGCTACTACGCGGCGATCCAGACCGACGCCGCTGTCAACCACGGCAACTCCGGCGGCCCGCTCGTGGACGGCGCCGGGCGGGTGGTCGGGGTGAACTCGACGATCAAGTCGCTGGTGGCCGACGGGCAGGAGGCCGGCAACATCGGCCTCGCGTTCGCCATCCCGATCAACCAGGCGAAGCGGATCACCGAGGACATCATCGGCACCGGCAAGGCCCGGCGTACGGTGATCGGCGCCCAGGTGGGCGGCACCGGCGCCACGGGCGGCGGGGTACGCCTCAACGCGGTCGAGCCGGCCGGCCCGGCGGCGGCGGCCGGACTGCGTGCCGGGGACGTGGTGCTGCGGTTGGGCGGCCGTCCGATGACCGATCCGACCGACCTGGTGGCCCTGGTGCGCAAGTACGCGCCCGGTTCCGTGGTGACAGTCGAGTACCGGCGCGGGTCGGCGCGGCAGAACGCGTCGGTGACGCTCGCCGCTGATGCGAAGTGAGGACCCGTCACCCCCTCCCCGATGGGCACCTGACGTGCGTAGTCTGGCCCTGACACGGACGAGGAGGCGGCGGTGTTCGAGAACCTGAACTGGTGGGAGATCGGCGTCCTGCTGCTCCTGGCGCTGTTGATCTTCGGCGATCGGCTGCCGAACGTGATCAGCGACGGCCTCCGGATGGTCCGTAACCTGCGCAACATGGCGCGCAACGCCACCGGCGACCTGAGCCGCGAGCTGGGCACAGACATCCAGCTGGAGGATCTGCACCCCAAGGCGTTCATCCGCAAGCACCTGCTGAGCGAGGACGACGAGCAGGCGATCCGCAAGCCGCTCCAGAGCATGTACGACAACCTGCGCTCGGACGTCACAGGCGTGCACGACGAGCTGAAGGACGTCGCGAAGGCCGCCGACCTGCGCACCCCCAGCGTGGCCACCAGCACCCCCACCCCCACGCCGCCGGCCCCCCGCCCGTCCTACGACGACGCCACCTGACGCCGCCCTCTCTCTCGCCGTCGATCATGAAGTTGACGGCGCGACACGCCGGTCCGGCGACCGTCAACCTCATAATCGACGTCTGGAAAGGGGACCGCCCCTCGCGCGGAGCGGGAGGGGCGGTGGGGCGTGGTGGAGCGGTAAGGGTCAGCGGCCGGCGGGCTTGAGGCCGAGGGGCTTGCCGAGGAGGGACTCGCGGCGGACCGCGAGGCGGTCGGCGACCTGGAACAGGGCCTTCGCGGCCGGCGCGTCCGGCTGCGTCAGCACGATCGGCTGACCGGCGTCGCCGCCCTCGCGTACCCGGGTGTCCAGCGGGATCTGCCCCAGCACCGGCACCTGCGCGCCGATGGTCCGGGTCAGCGACTCGGCCACCGCCGCGCCGCCGCCGGCCCCGAAGACCTCCATCCGGGAGCCGTCCGGCATCTCCAGCCAGGACATGTTCTCGATGACGCCGACCACCCGCTGGTGGGTCTGCAACGAGATCGCACCGGCCCGCTCGGCCACCTCGGCGGCGGCCGCCTGCGGCGTGGTGACGACCAGGATCTCCGCGTTCGGCAGCAACTGGGCCACCGAGATCGCGATGTCGCCGGTGCCCGGCGGCAGGTCGAGCAGCAGGACGTCCAGGTCACCCCAGTAGACGTCGGCGAGGAACTGCTGAAGCGCCCGGTGCAGCATCGGCCCGCGCCAGACCACGGCGGCGTTGCCGGGGGTGAACATGCCGATCGAGATGACCTTCACGCCGTGCGACTGCGGCGGCATGATCATGTCCTCGACGCGGGTCGGCGCGCCGTCCGCGCCGAGCATCCGGGGCACCGAGTGGCCGTAGATGTCCGCGTCCACCACACCCACCGACAGGCCACGGGACGCGAGCGCGGCGGCCAGGTTGACGGTGACGCTGGACTTGCCGACACCGCCCTTGCCGCTGGCGACCGCGTAGACCCGGGTCCGCGAGCCCGGCTGGGCGAACGGGATCACCGGCTCGGCGGTGGCACCGCCACCGCGCAGCTTCGACTGCAGCTCCTGGCGCTGCTCCGGGCTCATCACCCCGAAGATGATCTCCACACCGCTCACGCCGGGTACCGCGCCCACGGCGGCGGTGATGTCACTGCGCAGCTTGTCCTTCAGCGGGCAGCCGGCCACGGTGAGCAGCAGCTCCACCCGGACCACGCCGTCCTCGCCGCGCTCGGCGGACTGGACCATGCCGAGTTCGGTGATCGGCCGGCGGATCTCCGGGTCGTTGACGGTGGCCAGGGCGGCCTGGATCGCGTCGGAGACGGTGCTGACGGGTGCAGACATGCCCGCAATGCTACGTCGCGGGTCATCGGCCACCGCCGCTGGCGGGGGCGGTGTGAGCGATTCGATGACCGCTCAGCCCTCGTAGCGGCCGCCCCGGGCGTAGTCGCCGTCCAGCTCGTCCCGGGGCTCGTCCAGCCGCTCGCCGCCGGCCGCCCGCCGGGCCCCCCGCTCCTGCTGCCGCCGCTCCAGCTTGCGCCGCCGCTCGGCCGCCTCGTCCAGCTCCTCACCGAGCCGGCTCAGCTCCGACCGGAGGAAGTCCCGGGTCGCCACCTCACCCATCGCGATCCGCAACGCGGCGATCTCCCGGGCCAGGTACTCCGTGTCCGCCTTCTGCATTGTCGCCCGCCGCCGGTCCTCCTCCATCGCGATCCGGTCCCGGTCCGCCTGCCGGTTCTGCGCGAGCAGGATCAACGGCGCCGCGTACGACGCCTGGAGCGAGAGGATCAAGGTCAGGAACGTGAAGGTGTACGGGTCGAAGCGCAGATTCGCCGGGGCCAGCGTGTTCCACAGGAACCACGCCACCAGGATCAGCGTCATGTAGACGAGGAAGTTCGCCGTACCCATGCCCCGGGCGATGCCCTCGGCCCAGCGGCCGAACGTCTCCGCGTCGACCCGGGGCAGTTGCAGGTTCCGCGGGGCGCGCGGCTGGTCCAGCCGGTCGCCTCGTCGCTGATCACTCATCGTCGCCGTCCATGGTGCCGTCGTCGGTGGCGGACGAGGGGAATGCCGCGTCCCGGTCCCGCCAGTCCCGCGGCAGGGAATGGTCCAGCACGTCGTCCACCGTCACCGCGCCGACGAGCCGGTTGTTCCGGTCCACCACCGGCATGCCGACCATGTCGTAGGTGGCCATCCGGCGGGTGATCTCGGGCAGCGGCGTCGACGCCCGCAGCGGGTCGATGTCGTTGACCACGATGCCGCCGAGCAGATCCGCCGGAGGCTCGCGGAGCAACCGCTGGAAGTGCACCATACCCAGGTAGCGGCCGGTGGGCGTGGTCAGCGGGGCACGGGCCACGAAGACCTGGGCGGCCACCGTGGGGGACAGCTGCGCCTCGCGGATCCGGGCCAGCGCCTCGGCCACCGTGGCGTCCGGCGGCAGGATCACCGGCTCCGAGGTCATCACGCTGCCGGCGGTGCCGGACGCGTAGCGCAGCAACTGGCGTACCGGGTCGGCCTCGTCCGGCTCCATCAGGTCGAGCAGCACGTCCTGCTCCGGCGGGGGCAGCTCGTTGAGCAGGTCGGCGGCGTCGTCCGGCTCCATCTCCTCCAGCACGTCGGCGGCGCGCTGACGGTCCAGCGCGGCCAGGATCTCCACCTGGTCGTGCTCGGGCAGCTCACTGAGCACGTCGGCCAGACGTTCGTCGTCGAGCGCGGCGGCCACCTCGTTGCGCCGGGCGTCGGGCAGGTCCTGGAGGGCGTTGGCGAGGTCGGCCGGGCGCAGGTCCTCCAGGACGGCGAGCAGGTTCGCCGTACCCCGGTTGTCGCCGACCGCGCCCAGGCCGTGCACCCGGTCCCACTCGACCTGGTGGAGGTGGCCGCGCCGGGTGAGCCGGCCGGTGTGCTCGCGGACGGCGACGCGGCCCAGCGTCCACTCGCCGCCGCGGCTGCACTCCATGGCCACGTCCACCACGGAACCGGCCTGCCCGCCTTCGACCTGGACCCGGCGGTCGAGCAGTTCCTGGAGCACCAGCAGCTCGTTCGGGCGCTTCTCGAAGCGGCGCAGGTTGAGAGTGCCGCTGCCGAGCACGACGCCGTCCGGATCGATGGAGGTGATCCGGTTGATGGACAGGAAGATGCGCCGCCGCATCGGCATCTCGGCGACCAGGCCGACCACCTCCGGCGGGCGCTGGGTCGCGCGCATCCGCGCCACCGCGTCCCGGACGCGGCCGACCTGGTCGCCGTTCGGGTCGAAAACGGCGACTCCGGCGAGTCGAGCGAGGTAGACCCGGTTCGGCGTGCTCACGGGCACCAGCCTAAGGGCCTACTCTCTAACAGCATGTCGACCTTGGGCTACGAGATCGTGGACGTCTTCACCGACCGCCCGTTCGCCGGCAACCCGCTGGCCGTGGTGTTCGGCGCGGAAGGGCTGGCCACCGAGCAGATGCAGGCGCTCGCGCTGGAGTTCAACCTGTCCGAGACGGTCTTCGTGCTCCCGCCGACACAGGTGGGCGCCACCTACCGGGCCCGGATCTTCACCCCGGCCGACGAGCTGCCGTTCGCCGGGCACCCGAGCGTCGGCGCCGCCGTGACCGCGAGCCGCCGCGGCGTCTTCGGCGCGGGCCGGGTCACCCAGGAGTGCGGCGCCGGCGTCCTGCCGATCGAGGTGACCGCCACCGGCGCGACGCTCACCGGCGGCACGCCCACGCTCGGCCCGGAACTCGACCCGGAGCCGCTGCTGGAGATGGTCGGCCTCACCGGCCCCGACCACGTCGGCCCGCCACCGCGGGTCGCCGGGTGCGGCCTCGAATTCCCCTATCTTCCGGTACGCCCGGACGCGGTGGCCCGGGCACGGTTGAACACGACGGCGGCGCAGCGGTACGGAGTGGAGCACGTCAGCCTCTTCTCCTGGGAGCCCGGTTCGCAAACCGCGCACGCCCGGGTCTTCGTGCCGGGACTCGGCGTACCGGAGGACCCGGCGACCGGCTCCGCCGCCCTGGGACTGGGCGTGTGGCTGATCGCCAGCGGCCTGCTCCCCGGCGAGGGGCGCTCCACGTACACGGTCCGGCAGGGCATCGAGATCAACCGCCCGTCGACGCTCGACTGCACGGTGACCGCGTCCGGCGGCCTGGCGATGGGCGCGACAGTGTCCGGCCAGGTCATGCCGGTGGCCCGGGGCGAGATCACCGTCCCCCCGTTCATCGGCTGACCGCGGCCCGGGCGGGATGGGGGAGGATGGCGGGGTGAGCGACGAGGTGGACGAGCGGGTGACGCCGCCCCTGGTGGACGAGGCGGTGAAGAAGGCCGCCGTGTGCTGGGTGAGCACCGGCGGCCCGGCGTACGCGCTGTGGTGCCTGCCGCTGGAGGGCACCCTGCTCGTGGTCACCGGTCCCGGCGAGCAGACCGCATCCGGGCTGGCCGACAGCGACACGGCCGACGTGACGCTGCGCGGCGACCACGGCGGGCGGATCGTCACCTGGCCGGCGCGGGTGACCCGGCTGCGACCGGGCACCGAGGAGTGGGACAGCGTCGCGCCGCTGGTCGCGGCGAAGCGGCTCAACGCCTCCGGCTCCGCCGCCGAGCTGGTGCAGCGGTGGGCGGCGCAGGGGTGCGCGCTCAACCGGCTCACGCCCGCCGGCACCGCCGTGAGCGGCGCCGACCTGCCGGACGGCTCGCTGAGCGAGCAGCCCCGCCCGGCCCCCGTGGTACGGGCCGTCCGCAAGCCGTTCCGCCTGCACCGCGTCCGCCGCCGCTGACCGCGAACCCGTCGGCGCCAGGCGGTCGACGCCATGCGGATCGGTCGCCGCAGGCGGAGTCGGTTCAGTCCGACGGGCCGGCCGCGTTCGACGAGCCGGGTCAGGCCACCGGGACCGGGTCGAGCAGGTCGAGCACCTCTGTCAGCGAGGTGAGCGACGGCCCGTCGAACCCGTGGTCGGCGTTGAGGACCACGTGGTCGGCGAGATCCGGCGCGGCCAGCCGGACCGCGCTCAGCCCCGCCCGCTCCGCGCCGGTGAGTTCCTGGCTGTCGCCGTCGCCGACGTAGAGGCAGTCGGCCGGGGCCTGGCCGAGCCGGTAACACGCGGCCAGGTAGAGCGCCGGGTCCGGCTTGCAGCGTCCGAGGCGTACCGAGAAGACATGGGCGTCCAGCAGCGGCGCGACGGCGAGCTGCGGCAGGAACGCCGGTAGTTCGTGCGTGCAGTCGCTGACCAGCCCGGTGCGTACGCCCCGGTGGCGCAACGCGGCCAGCACCGGCACCGCCTCGGCACGCAGCCGGGTGTCGGCGCGGACCGCCCGGTGCCGGGTGGCGACGGCGGCGCGTACCGCCGCGTCGGACGGGTGGACGCCGAGCCGGGCGCACACCCAGCGCATCGTCGACTCGGCGTTCCCGAAGGATCCGCTCGCCCGTTCGTAGAAGCTGCCGTTCAACACCTCCACCAGCGCCTCGGCGGAGCAGCCGAGCAGGTCGGCGGTGGCGTGGTGGGCGGCTCCGCGCCGTACGCCGTGGGTGAGGGTGCCGAAGAAGTCGAACAGCACCGCCTGGAACCTGGGCATGAGGGAACGCCTCCGGACGTCGAGGGGGAGGATCGCCGGGACGCGCATGATCGTAACGGAGTGCTGACGTTCCGTGTCTGCCGGGTGCCCGTGTGAGGATTACCGTTCGTGCCGACCGTTCCGCATCGCCCGCCGCTCGACGCGTTGACGGTGGGCGCGCTCGCCCTGGCCGTCGCCTCGGTCTCGTCCTCGGCGCCGCTCGTGGCGTTCGCCGCCGCGTCGGCGCTGGCGGTGGCGTTCTGGCGTACCGCGTTGTCGGTGGCGGTCCTCGGGCCGGTCGCGTTGACCAGGCGGCGCGCCGAACTCCGCGCGCTGACCGTCGGGCCGGGCCGGCGCGAGGGGCTCTACTGCGTACTCTCCGGGGTCGCCCTGGCCGCCCACTTCGCCACCTGGATGCCGAGCGCGCAGCTCACCTCGGTGGCGGCCGCGACCGCGCTCGGCGCGACGCAGCCGGTGTGGCAGGGGCTGATCGCCCGCGGGCAGGGACGGCGGCTGCCGACGGCGGTGTGGGCCGGCATCGCGGTGGCGGTGCTCGGCGCGGTGCTCGCCACCGGCGCCGACTTCGGCGTCTCCGGCCGGGCGTTCGCCGGTGACCTGCTGGCGGTGGTCGGCGGCCTGTTCGCGGCCGTCTACACCGCGTTCGGCGAGCGGGCCCGGGCCAGCATCAGCACCACCACCTACACCACCGTCTGCTACGGCGTCTGCGCGGCGATCCTGCTCGTGGTGTGCCTGGTCGGCGGGGTACGCCTGCACGGCTTCGACGGCGCGACCTGGCTGGCGATCCTCGGCCTGGTGGCGGGCGCCCAACTGCTCGGCCACTCGATGTTCAACTACGCGCTGCACCGGGTCTCCGCGACCACCGTCAGCGTGCTGATCCTGCTGGAGGCGCCGGGCGCGGCGCTGATCGGCTGGGTGTGGCTGGGGCAGTTGCCCCGGCCGCTGGCGCTGCCGGGCCTGGCGCTGCTGCTGGCCGGCGTGGCGGTGGTGGTGCTCGGCGGCGCGCGGGCCGGCCGCCGCGCCGCGCCGGTCGCGGCGCCGGCCGACCCGACGCCGCTCGGCGACTGAACGACGCGGCCCTCGCGCGCGAGCGCGGCCGTCGAGCATCAGCGGGCCGCCGCCGGTCGGGGCGAAGTCGCGCCGTTCCGGCCACCGGGCCGTCCGGTTTGCACGAAAGTGCTCAGGGTGGGGTCGGACCGGGACGACGCGGCGGAGGCGGGCACCGTCGTCACGCCCTCGGCCGAGTTCCCGCCGCTCGGCGACGAGGAACGGGTCGCGCTCGGCCGGATCGGTGAGCGCTGGCGCGGCCCGCGCCGCGCCGACGACCTGCCGGTCGACCCGGCGCTCGGGCGGCACGACCAGCACCCGGCGCCCACCCGGTTCGGCCGGCTCGCGCCGATCGACATGTTCACAGTGGCGCAGCCGGACGAGCTGGTCGCCACCGGCGCCGCCGACCTGCCCGCCGGCCGGGCCGGCCGGGCCGCCACCCGGCTGCGCCGGGCCCTGATCGGGCCGCCGCTGTCCAGCGCGTCGGTGCTCTACGAGCGGATGCGCAAGCTGGTCGCGCTGCCGGTGCTCTCCTCGGACCTGCTCAGTTCCGTGGCGTACGGGCCGGAGGCGATGCTCGTGGTGCTGGTGCTGGCCGGGAGCGCCGCGCTCGGGCTGGCCCTGCCGCTGGCCGCCGTGCTGGTGGTGCTGATGGTCGCGGTCGGCCTCTCCTACCGGCAGACCATCCCGGCCTACCCGCACGGCGCGGGCTCCTACATCGTCGCGGGCGACAACCTCGGGCGTACGCCGGGACTCGCCGCCGCGGCCGGGCTGATGCTCGACTACGTGCTGACCGTGTCCGTGTCGGTGGCGGCCGGGGTGCACGCGGTCACCTCGGCGCTACCCGGGCTCAGCCCGTGGGCGGTGCCGCTCGGGGTGCTGGTGATCGTCGTGCTGCTCGCCGGCAACCTGCGCGGCGTACGCACCGCGGGGAACATCTTCGTGCTGCCCACGTACGCCTTCGTGGTGGTGCTGGTCGCGGTGCTGGCGGTCGGGTACGCGAAGGCCGCGGCGCGGGGTTTCGCGCCGGTGCCGCCGCCCTCGGTGCCCGCCGCCGAGGGCCTGGGCCTGCTGCTGGTGCTGCGGGCGTTCTCCTCCGGCGCGGTGTCGATGACCGGCATCGAGGCGGTCTCCAACGCGGTGCCTGCGTTCCGGCCGACCGAGTGGCGCAACGCCCGCACCACGCTCGGCTGGATGGTCGCCATGCTGGTCACGCTGTTCGCCGGCCTGGTCGGGCTGATCCACCTCGACGGCCTGGTGCCCCGGGCGGACGAGACGCTGCTGTCCCAGCTCGGCCGGGTGACGTTCCCGAGCGGGCCCTGGTACGCGATCCTCCAGGCCACCACCGCGTTGATCCTGCTGCTGGCCGCGAACACGGCGTTCAACGACTTCCCCCGGCTGCTGTTCTTCATGGCCCGGGACGGGTATGCGCCGCGCCGGTTCCTGCACATGGGCGACCGGCTGGCGTTCAGCAACGGGCTGGTGGCGCTGGCGCTGACCGCCGCGGTGGTGTTCGTGGCGTTCGGCGGGCACACCGAGCGGCTGATCCCGCTCTACGCGGTGGGCGTGTTCCTCGCCTTCACGCTGTCCCAGACCGGGATGGTGGTGCACTGGCGGCGCCGCCGGGGGCCGGGATGGCGCCGCCGGCTCGCCGTCAACGCGGTCGGCGCGGCGCTGTCCGGGCTGGTGCTGCTGACCGCGGCGGTCGCCAAGTTCACCGAGGGCGCCTGGGTGGTGGTGGTCGCCGTGCCGCTGCTGGTGCTGCTGTTCCGCCGGATCCACGGGCACTACGCCCGGCTGCACCACGCGCTGGCGCTGCACCCGCCGCCACCCGCGCCGCCCGCCGAGGGCGACGAGCTGCCCCAGCAGGTACGCCACCTGGTGGTCGTGCCGGTGGCCCGGCTGAACCGGGCGTCGCTGCGCGCGCTGGCGTACGCGACGTCACTCGGGCGGCCGACGCTCGCCGTGCACCTCGCGCCGGAGGAGGCCGAGGCGGACCGGTTCCGCGAGCAGTGGCGGGCCTGGGGCGACCACCTGCGGCTGGAGACGATCGTGTCGCCGTACCGGTCGGTGATCGGGCCGCTGGCGCACTACCTGGAGGCGCTGCACGCCGCGAGCCCGGACCTGACGCTCACCGTGATCGTGCCGGAGGTGGTGCTGCGCCGGCGGCGGTACCGGCTGCTGCACAGCCGCGCCGAGCAGCGGCTACGGGTCGCGTTGCGCGCGCTGCCCGGCGTGGTGGTCACGAGCGTCCCGGTGCACGTGTCGCGGTGACGCTCAGACGTCGCGTACCTCGAGCACGCGGGTGACAGGCGCGGTGTCGCCCAACTCGGCGCGCAGCGCGACCCGCTCCGGGTCGACCAGGAACGCGTCGAGCCCGGCGCGGGCGGCGAACCGGATCACATGCACCTCGGTCTTCCCGTCGCCGGTGCGCAACCGGCGTTCCAACCGGCCGCCGTGCCGGCCGAGCAGCGCCAGCACCGCGTCCTCGTACCGCCGGCCGGCGTCCACGTCGGCGCTCAGGTCGACGAGCGCGACCAGCAGGACTTCTTGCTCCGCGGTCATGTGTCCCCCCGGGTGTCGTCAGGCGTCGATGCCGACCGCTTTCGCGCTGGCCGTCCAGAGCCGGGCGGCCAGCGCCGGGTCGGCCGCCTTGGGCCGGGGCCGGTGCGGCTTGCGGTCGGCGTAGTAGCCGCCGTCGGTCAACCGGGACGGGTCCTGGCAGGCGAGCCAGACCAGCGTCTCCGCACCCTTCTCCGGGCTCCGGAACGGCAGCAGCCGCATGCCCAGCGCCACGATCCGGCTCTCGTTGCCGAAGCGGGTGCGCACCACGCCGGGGTGGAACACGTGCGCCGGCACCTCCGGCCAGCGCCGGGCCGCCTCGGCGGTGAACAGGATGTTCGCCTGCTTGCTGGTGCCGTACGCGCGGAACGGCCGGTACGAGCGCAGCGCGGAATTGAGGTCGTCCGGGTCGAGCACGCCGCTGCGGTGCGCGTCCGAGCCGGTGACCACCATCCGCCGGATCCGGTCTCGCAGCAGGTTGCTGAGCAGGAACGGGGCGAGGTGGTTGGCCTGCATGCTCAGTTCGAAACCGTCGACCGTGGTGATCGGTTCCAGCACGATCGCGCCCGCGTTGTTGGCGAGCACGTCGATCCGGTCGTACCGCTCGCGCAGCCGTTCGGCGAGCCCGCGTACGTCGTCGAGCACCGCGAAGTCGGCGCGGAACAGCTCCGGCTGTTCGCCGCAGCACTCGCGGACCCGCTCGCCCGCGGCGCGGAGCCGGGCCGGGTCGCGGCCGACCAGCACCACCTGGTCACCGCGGCGCGCCAGTTCCTCCGCGGCGGCCAGGCCGATGCCGGAGCTCGCCCCGGTCAGCACCACGATCCGACGCTCAGTGAGATCTTCCACAGGTCCATTCACCCCGGTCACGGCACGAGGTTACCGTGGCGTCACCACGCCCTTTGGGATCGTTAAGTTCTCGAAATCCACCGCTGCGCCGGCACCCGCGCCGGACGCTGGAAGGAGCGCACCCATGACCGCTGTCGGTCGTCCCCGCCGATCCTGCCTGGCGGTGCCCGGCTCCAGCGTCAAGATGCTCGGCAAGGCCCAGGGCCTCCCCGCCGACCAGGTCTTCCTGGACCTGGAGGACGCGGTCGCGCCGCTGGCCAAGCCGGACGCGCGCAAGAACATCGTGGCGACGCTGAACGAGGGCGACTGGGCCGGCAAGACCCGGGTGGTCCGGGTGAACGACCTGACCACGCCGTGGACCTACCGGGACGTCATCGAGGTGGTCGAGGGCGCCGGGGCGAACCTGGACTGCATCATGCTGCCGAAGGTGCAGAACGCCGAGCAGGTGCACTGGCTGGACCTGCTGCTCACCCAGATCGAGAAGACGCTCGGCCTGGAGGTGGGCCGGATCGGCATCGAGGCGCAGATCGAGAACGCGGCCGGGCTGGTGAACGTGGACGCCATCGCCGACGCCTCGCCCCGGGTCGAGACGATCATCTTCGGCCCGGCCGACTTCATGGCCTCGATCAACATGAAGTCGCTGGTGGTCGGCGCGCTGATCCCGGACTACCCGGGCGACCCGTACCACTACATCCTGATGCGCATTCTGATGGCCGCGCGGATGCACGACAAGCAGGCCATCGACGGCCCGTTCCTGCAGATCCGGGACGTGGACGCGTTCCGCGAGGTGGCGAAGCGCTCGGCGGCGCTGGGCTTCGACGGCAAGTGGGTGCTGCACCCCGGCCAGATCGACGCCGCGAACGAGGTCTACTCCCCGGCGCAGGCCGACTACGACCACGCCGAGCTGATCCTCGACGCGTACGACTACTACACCTCGGAGGCGGGCGGGAAGCTCGGCGCGGTGATGCTCGGCGACGAGATGATCGACGAGGCGTCCCGCAAGATGGCGCTGGTGATCGCCGCGAAGGGCCGGGCCGCCGGCATGTCCCGTACCTCTTCGTTCACGCCGCCCGCGTCCTGACCGCGCGCCGGGCCGCCTCCCTGCCGGGGGCGGCCCGATCGCGTCAGTAGCTGCTGGTGCTGGCGTTGCTGGCGCCGACCGCGATCACGATCATCACGATGTAGAAGATGATCACGGCGAGCATCAATGCGGTCATGATCCAGCCCACGATGATGCCCGCCAGGGCCATGCCGTCGCCCTCTTCACCGGTCTCCCGGATCTGCTTGCGGGCGACGTGGCCCATGATCGCGCCGATCGGCGCGGTGATGCCGCACGAGGCGAAGCCGACCAGCGACAGCACCAGCGCCACGATGGCGAGCGTGTTCGTGCGGGCCGCCGGCATGGCGTAGCCGGGATATGCGCCGGGCGGAGGGTAGGCGCCCGGACCCGGATAGCCCGGCATCGGCGCCGCGTACTGCTCGCCGCCGGGCGGGGGATAGGGCGACTTCGCTCCCGCGTACGGGTCGGCGCCCGGTGCATACGGGTCCGCGACCGGCGCGTACGGGTCGGCCGGACCCGGCTGACTCGGCACGGCCGGCGGGCTCGACTGCGGTCCGGCCGCCAACGGGTCCTGCCAGCCACCGGACGGTGGGGGATAGGTCATCTGATCATCTCCAGTACGTGGTCGCGCTCAGGGTAGCCATCCGGTGCGCGACACGGACGTCCCCTTTCCGGCCACCGCGTTGCCCGTGGGGTCGGCACCGGGCAGGATCCTCGGCATGGCACTTGACGCGCGTGGGGGTCGGTCGCGACGGGACATGAGCCGGCCGGGGTCGGTGCGGCGCCCACGTGGCGGCGAGCCGGTCGGCACCGCCGACTCCGAACGGCCGGCGCCGCTGCCGGAACCGGCCACCATGCGGCTGGACGGCCGGGTCGCGCTGGTGACCGGCGCGGGCAGCCCGGACGGCATCGGGTACGCGACCGCGCGCCGGCTGTCCGACCTGGGCGCCCGGGTGGCGATCGTGTCCACCACGAGGCGCATCCACGAACGCGCGGGCGAGCTGGGCGTCACCGGTTTCGTCGCCGACCTCACGGACGAGTCGGAGGTGGGCGCGCTGGCCGACGCGGTGGCCGAGCAGCTCGGCGACGTCGAGGTGCTGGTGAACAACGCGGGCCTGGCCAGCCGGGCCAGCCCGGAGGTGCTGCGGCCGGTGGCGCAGCTGACGTACGACGAGTGGCGCGGCGAGATCGACCGCAACCTGACCACCGCGTTCCTGTGCAGCCGCGCGTTCATCGGCGGCATGGCCGAGCGGGGCTGGGGCCGGATCGTCAACCTGGCCGCCACCGCCGGGCCGGTCAACGCGCTGCCCACCGAGGCGGCCTACGCGGCGGCCAAGGCCGGTGTGGTCGGCCTGACCCGGGCGCTGGCGATGGAGATGATCGCCGACGGGGTGACCGTGAACGCGGTGGCGCCGGGCATCATCCACACCGCGGCGTCCACCATGGCCGAGATCAAGCAGGGGCTGGGTACGCCGGTCGGGCGCCCCGGCACGCCGGACGAGGTGGCGGCGGCGATCGCGTTCCTCTGCTCGCCGGCCGCGTCGTACATCACCGGGCAGATGCTCGTGGTCGACGGCGGCAACAGCGTCCGGGAGGCGCAGTTCCGCTGACCGTCAGTAGCCGCTGGTGTCGGAGTTGGCCCAGAACGCCAGCCCGATCCAGCCGCAGCAGACCAGGATGCCGATGACGGTGAAGATGTAGCTGAGGATCAGACCCCAGTTGGCGAGCTGGTCGCCGTCCTCGCCGGTCTGCCGGATCTGCCGCTTGGCCAGGTGGCCGCAGACGATGCCGGCGGGTGCGAAGACGAACGCGAAGACGAGCGACAGGATGGCGAGCACGTTCGTGCCAAGGGGCCCCGGCCCCTGGCCAGGTGGCCCGTACTGGCCGTAGGGCGGCTGCGGGGCGTACGGGGGTTGCTGGCCCCACTGCGGGTGCTGCTGACCGTACTGCGGTTGCCCGTAGGGCTGACCGTGCGGCGGCGGCTCGTACGGCGACGGTGGCTGCTCGTCACTCACGGGCGCCCCTTCCCCCAGGTCAACGGCCCTCTCTCTTGCGGACGCTACCCGCAGCGGTGAACCTTTTCACAGCGGTTGTGTGGACTGGTCACCTTGGCGCGGCCGGTCCCGGGACCGATACTGACCGAGCGTTCAGTTACCCATGAGTAAGGCGCCGACCCCGGAGGCTGAGATGGCCCGACTCGCCCAGACACCCGGACTGACCGACGTGCAGCGGTCGATCCTGGAAACCGTCCGGGAGTTCGCCGACAAGGAGATCATCCCGCACGCGCAGCGGCTGGAGCACGCCGACGAGTACCCGAGCGACATCCTCGACGGCATGCGCGAGATGGGGCTGTTCGGCCTCACCATCGACGAGGAGTACGGCGGCCTGGGCGAGTCCCTGCTGACCTACGCTCTCGTGGTCGAGGAGCTGTCCCGGGGCTGGATGTCGATCTCCGGCATCGTCAACACCCACTTCATCGTGGCGTACCTGATCTCGCAGCACGGCTCGGCCGACCAGAAGGCCCGGCTGCTGCCCCGGATGGCCACCGGCGAGGTGCGCGGCGCGTTCTCGATGTCGGAGCCCGAGTGCGGCTCGGACGTCTCCGCGATCAAGTCGAAGGCCGTCCGTGACGGCGACAACTACGTCCTCAACGGCCAGAAGATGTGGCTGACCAACGGGGCGTACTCCTCGGTGGTGGCCACCCTGGTCAAGACCGACACCGGGGCCGACTCGGTCTACGGCAACATGAGCACCTTCCTGCTGGAGAAGGAGCCCGGCTTCGGCGAGACCGCGCCCGGCCTCACCATCCCCGGCAAGATCGACAAGATGGGCTACAAGGGCGTCGAGACCACCGAGATGGTGCTCGACGGCGTCACGGTGCCCGGCTCCGCCGTGCTCGGCGGCGAGGAGAAGGTCGGCCGCGGCTTCTACCAGATGATGGACGGCATCGAGGTCGGCCGCGTCAACGTCGCGGCCCGCGCCTGCGGCATCTCGATCCGGGCGTTCGAACTCGCGGTCGCGTACGCCCAGCAGCGCCACACCTTCGGCCAGCCGCTCGCCAAGCACCAGGCCGTCGCGTTCAAGCTCGCCGAGATGGGTACGAAGATCGAGGCCGCGCACGCGCTCATGGTCAACGCGGCCCGGCTCAAGGACGCCGGCCAGCGCAACGACGTCGAGGCGGGCATGGCGAAGCTGCTCGCGTCCGAGTACTGCGCCGAGGTGGTCCAGGAGGCGTTCCGGATCCACGGCGGCTACGGCTACTCCAAGGAGTACGAGATCGAGCGCCTGATGCGCGAGGCGCCGTTCCTGCTGATCGGCGAGGGCACCTCGGAGATCCAGAAGACGATCATCTCGCGCGGCCTGCTCAAGCAGTACAAGCAGTAAGGGCCCGGCTCACCGCTCGGGCCGGCGCGCGGCCTGCTCGGCGGTGGGCAGGTGCCGCCGCGCGTGCTCGACCAGCGCCGTCGGGTCGTCGGCGTACAGCCGGATCTCCCGCACCGGCTCGCTCGGCCCCTTCGGCAGCCGCACCGACAGCGGCTCGCGCAGCACTACGTCGACCGCCGTCTGGCTGCCGACGCCGAGGTTGAGCACCGCCGGGTCGTCCGCGTCGTACTGGACGGCCCGGCTGGACGGCAGTGAGCGGCGGCGGAGCGCCACCCGGGCGACCGCGTGCCACGGGATCGTGACGTCGACCGAGACGCCGTTGCGCACCCGCAGGCCGGCCTCGTCGACGACGTGCGGGTGGATCCGGAGGCTGGCCAGCAGCCCGATCATCCACAGCACACCCCAGAGGCCGAGCGCGATCGCCGCGTGCCGCACTGTCGGCTGGTCGACCGTGTGCCGCAGGATCACGTCGAGGACCGGGATCTCGATCGTGGACAGGGCGATGAAGGCGAGCAGGATCGGCTGGACGCCGCCGGCGTAGGCGTACGTCTCCGCGCCCGGGGCGACCGGATACGGGCGGCGCAGGATCCACCGGGTGAGGCTGCGCCACATGCCCCACTCGTACGCCACCGCACGCCGCGCCAGCCGGATGGCCCGTCCCATCGCGCACCCCCCTTTTCCAATACAACTGCAATGTAAAGCGCGTGTCGGCGACATGTCAATGCAGTCGTATTGTGAAACCATGGGGGTATGCCGAAGCGGGTCGACCACAGGGAGCGTCGCGCGCTGATCGCCGACGCGCTGATGCGGGTCGCGGCCGAGCAGGGGCTGGAGGCGGTCAGCCTGCGCCACGTGGCCGCGGCGGCCGAGGTCAGCCCCGGGATGGTGCAGCACTACTTCCGTACCCGGGACGAGATGATGGTCTTCGCGCTCGCCGTGGTGCGCGAGCGCAACGAGGCCCGGGTCCGGAGGGCGGTCGAGGCGCTCGGCGCGACGCCGGCACCCCGGGCGCTGCTGCGGGCCATGCTGGCCGAGCTGCTGCCGCTGGACGAGGACCGGCGGGCGGACGGGCGGGTGGCTCTGGCCTTCCTCGCCTACACCGCCGTCCGGCCGGCCGTGGCCGCCGCGCTGCACGACGAGACGGCCGCGCTGCTGGCCTTCGTGGCCGGGCAGATCACCGCCGGCTCACCGCTCGTCGCGGACGGCCGGGTGGACCCGGAGCGGGCCGCGGTCGGGCTGCTCGCCGTGATGGAAGGCCTCGGCATCTACGTGCTCGGCGGTCACTATCCGCCGGAGACCGCGTTGGCCGCGCTCGACGCCCACCTCGACCTGATCTTCGGGCCCGAACCGGCGCCCGGCGCCGTCAGCCGCGACGGGTCAGGCCGGCGGCGGCCCGCTCGACGATGAGGCACTTGTCCTCGACATAGTCCAGGCCGCCCTCCTCGGCGATCCGGCGCGCCTCGTCCGAGAAGATCCCGAGCTGCAACCACACCGCCGGGGCGCCGATCGCCACCGCCTGCCGGACCACGTCGACCGCGTCGCGGGCCGGGCGGAACACGTCGACCAGGTCGACCGGGTGCGGGATGTCGGCGAGCGTCGGGTACGCCTTCTCGCCGAACAACTCGTCCACTGTCGGGTTGACCGGGATGATCCGCCAGCCGTGCCGCTGCATCTCCAGCGGTACGCGGTGCGCGGCCTTGCCCGGGTCACGGGAGGCGCCCACGACGGCGATCACGGCGGAGTCGGCGAGGATCTGCTGAGCGGAACGCATTCCCCGAGACTAGCCCCGCCGGCGGGGTTCCCCCGGTTGCTAGAGCAGAGAGAGCTGTTCGGTGGCAGGGGCCGGCGGCGGGGTCTCCGGCAGCCGCCTGTTGTCGCCGGTCTCGCCGCGGTGCAGCCCGTGCCGGCGTGCCGCCATCCGCACCCGCGCGGTCACCTCCCGCTGGTACGCCTGCGGCGCGTACGAGCCGGCCTGGTAGAGCTGCCGGTAGCGGGGCACCAGATGGGGGAACTCGCGGGCCAGCCAGCGGGCGTACCACTCCCGCGCGCCGGGCCGCAGGTGCAGCGGCAGCGGCGTCACGCTCGCCGCGCCGGAGGCGGCGACGGCCGCGACCGTGGCGTCGATCGACTCCTCGTCGTCGCTGAGGCCGGGCAGGATCGGCGCCATCAGCACGCCGACGGAGAAACCGGCGTCGGTGAGGCGGCGGACCGCGTCCAGCCGGCGGCGCGGGCTCGGCGTACCGGGCTCGGCCGCCCGCCAGAGCACCTCGTCGACGAACCCCACCGAGTACGAGAGCCCGACCCGGGTCACCTCGGCGGCCTGGCGCAACAGGGGCAGGTCGCGCAGCAGCAGCGTGCCCTTGGTCAGGATGGAGAACGGGTTCGCGAAGTCCCGCAGCGCCTCGATGATCGGCGGCATCAGGCGGTAGCGGCCCTCAGCCCGCTGGTAGCAGTCCACGTTGGTGCCCATGGCGACGTGCGCGCCGCGCCAGCGCGGGGCGGCCAGCTCGCGCCGGACCAGCTCGCCCGCGTTGACCTTGACGATCACCTTGCGGTCGAAGTCGGCGCCCGCGTCCAGGTCGAGGTAGGTGTGGGTGTTGCGGGCGAAGCAGTTGTGGCTGACCACGCCGTTGGCGATGAAGTCGCCGGTGCCGGTGGTGATGTCCCACAGCGGAAGCTCCAGGCCGAGATCCTCGACGGCTGTCACCTGGAGTCGCGCCGCGCACTTGAGCGCCATGCCCTCGATCGAGCGCCGGGCGGTGACGGCCGGGTCGGTCAGGTGGAAGAAGCGCAGCCGCTCCGGCAGCCCGCCGGTCAGCCGGAGCTGACTCGCCGCACCCGGGGCGCCCGGCACGTCGAGCGCCCACCGGAAGCCGAACCGCTCCAGCGCACCGGCCGCGCGGGCACGGCTCTCGTCGTCGGCGACGCTGATCCGGAACACGCCCCGATGGCAGGTGCCGACGGCGTCGAACATGCCGGCCAGGTAGCCCAGCGCCCAGTCGTCGGTCGTCTCGGCGGGTGGCTCGAACAGCCCGGTGACGGCCTCGGCCGGGCCGGCTGTGCGTACCACTGTGGTCGTCGCCCGGCGGCCGACCCGGGCGACGGTGGCCCGCTCGACGGTGACGCCCGCGTCGGTCAGGTAGCGCTCGGCCCGGTCCAGCGCCTCGGACTCGGCGGTGGCCAGCCGGAACCGGGTGTCTCGCCGGTCGCCGGAGGGGCCGTCGTCGCGGACCAGGGCGTGCAGGTAGCCCCGGCGGTAGTCGGCCGAGCGCTTCGGCGCGACCGCGAACCGGCCGGTGCCCAGCAGGCGGTTGCGGGTGGTCAGGTGGGGACGGCGGCCGCCGCCGCGCATCGTTCCGGTGACGTGCTTCCAGCCGCGTTCGGTCAGGAACCGGTGGTCGCCGCTGGCGACGAGCGTGGTGCCGTCGGCCAGCGTGACCCGGTAGGCCCGCTTCACAGTGGACCACTTGTCGAGCACTGTGGTGACGACGTAGTGGCGGTAGGCGCCGCGCCGCCGGGTGCCGTAGATCCGGTCACCGGGCTCCAGCTCGCTGATCGCCTTGGTGCGGCCGTCGGCCATCAGGATCGGCGTGTCGCCGCCCAGGCAGTAGACGCAGGCGTGCGAGCAGCCCCGGTAGGGGTTGATCGTCCACTCGAACGGCACGCGCGACTGGCCGGGCACCCGGTTGATGATCGACTTGGCCTGGACCTCGTAGAAGGTCATGCCGGCGAAGTCCGGGGTGTCGAACGTGCGGGTGACGGCGCCGGGCAGCGCCAGCGGCAGGGGTGGAGCCGCCGGCGCCGCCCGATCGGGAGTCCCCTCGTCCGGGGGAGCGGAGAGGTTGTCCCAGCGCATGGCGTTCATTCGAACATGTGTACGAACAAAGTGCAAGCGAGCCGGCACGAGAAACGCCGCCGGCCGGTGCCCGAAGCGGGGCACCGGCCGGCGGCGTGTGGAACGTCAGTGGTTGTGCTCGGCCAGCTTCTTGCGCACGTCGTCCATGTCCAGCGCCTGGACCTGCTCGATGAGGTTCTCCAGCGCGGACTCCGGCAGCGCGCCCGGCTGGGCGAAGACGATCACGCCGTCACGGATCGCCATGATCGTCGGGATGGAGCTGATGTTGAACTTCGCCGCCAGCTCCTGCTGCGCCTCGGTGTCGACCTTGCCGAAGGCGATGTCCGGGTGCTTCTCCGAGGAGCGCTCGTAGACCGGGGCGAAGCGCTTGCACGGGCCGCACCAGTCCGCCCAGAAGTCGAGCAGGACGATCCCGTCGCGCCCGGTCACCTCGTCAAAGTTGGCCGTGGTCAGCTCAACCGTTGCCATTTGCTCTCTCCGATCACCGCGGATTGTCGTACGTCCGGTGGAACCAGGGTCAGTCCGTCCGAATTCCCGTCGCGGGGGTGACGAAACGCTGAGCGCCCGGACGGTGACCCTGGGCACATCGAACACCATCTGTTCGGCCCGGTCGTGCGGATCGCAAATGCACACCGCACTTGCGTGACGGGACGTGATGGGAGCGTTTCCAGGGAGATCACGCTCAGTTGTGGCTACGTATCGGTAACTTTGGGCTTGACGAGCATCTATCCGGCCTGCAGAGATCGCTTACCGACCGCCTGTCGGTTACTTTGAGTAATGTTACGAAAAGATAAATGTGACCTCCGTCTCTGTCGGTGCCGGGTGTTCGTACGGCAGAATTCTTCGCATCAGAGCGTGGGCGGCGGGTGCCGGGGAGGGCCCCGCCGCTCATTGCGTCCGGACCTCGGTGACCCCCGGTGTGACATTTCCGCCGGGCGAGCGCCCCGCCCCTCGCCTTAACAAGCGATAAGGCATGCTGTGCCGAACTCCATCGCCGCCCGTGAAGGGGACAAGGATGCAGTTCGGCCGCTACTACGAGGAGTTCGAGGTCGGCGCGGTCTACCGGCACTGGCCGGGCAAGACGGTCACCGAGTACGACGACCACCTCTTCTGCCTGCTCACCATGAACCACCACCCGCTGCACATGGACGCGCACTACGCCGAGTCCGCCTCGCAGTTCAAGCGCAACGTGGTGGTCGGCAACTACATCTACTCGCTGCTGCTGGGCATGTCCGTACCGGACGTCAGCGGCAAGGCGATCGCCAACCTGGAGATCGAGTCGCTGCGGCACGTCGCGCCGACGTTCCACGGCGACACCATCTACGGCGAGACGACGGTGCTGGACAAGCGGGAGTCGGCCTCGAAGCCCGACCGCGGCGTGGTCGCGGTCGAGACCCGCGGCTACAACCAGGACGGCACACTCGTCTGCGTGTTCCGCCGCAAGGTCATGGTCCCCAAGAAGGAGTACGCGGCCGCCGCCGTCCCGGACGGCGTCGACCCGGAGCGCCCCAGCTTCCCCGAGCCGCGCTGACCTGAACATCTCCGGCCACCGGGCCTCGTTCTCCGTTCGGCGGGGACGGGGCCCGGACCTCGTCCGGGGGCATATGCTCGGGCTGGAGGTGCCCATGAGCCACTCCGTAGCCGGAGAGCCGCCTTCCGCCGGTCGCCGCGCCGCACCGCTCACCACCGCCGCCTACTCGGCGGCGGAGTGGGACCTGCTGACCGACCTGCCGGGCCGCGTCCTCGTCGCCGCCGCCTCGCCCGGGCCCGGGCGCCCGCCGCGCGGCGTCGCCGCCGGCCTGGCCGGCCTGGACGCGGTGGCCGCCGGCCGGGCCTTCGACAGCGATCTCGTCCGCGCCGTGGTGGCCGCGATCTACGCCCGCCACGACGGGGCCACCGAGCGGGACGAGCGCCTGACCGACCTGGTCGACCTGCTGGCCGCCGCCCGGGCCGCGGTACGGGTGCTGCACCGCCGGGCCGACCCGGCCGACTCGGCGGCGTACCGGCAGTGGGTGGAGTCGGTCGCCGCCCGGGTGTGCCGGGCCGGGCAGACCACGCCGAGCCCCGCCGACACGCGTTTCCTCGACCGGCTGGGCGGCGCGCTCGACCTGCGCTGACCGGGGACGCCGCCGGGCCGTACCCTCTGCAGACCGTGACCGACGACCAGCTCGACGTGGGTGTGGGGCCCTGGCCCGGTGACCCGCCGGACGACCCGCGCTACGACCCGGAGCTGCTCGCGACCGGGGACCGGCGCAACGTGGTGGACCGCTACCGCTACTGGCGGCGCGAGGCCGTGGTGGCCGACCTGGACCGGCGCCGGCACGACTTCCACGTGGCGATCGAGAACTGGCAGCACGACTTCAACATCGGCACCGTGGTCCGCAACGCCAACGCCTTCCTCGCCGCCGAGGTGCACATCGTCGGACGGCGGCGGTGGAACCGCCGGGGCGCCATGGTGACCGACCGCTACCAGCACGTCCGGCACCACCCGACGATCGAGGAGTTCGTCGCGTGGGCGCGTGACGAACAGCTGCCGGTGGTCGGGATCGACAACCTGCCCGGCTCCCGGCCGATGGAGACGGCGGTGCTGCCGCGCCGCTGCGTGCTCCTGTTCGGGCAGGAGGGGCCGGGGCTGTCGGCGGTGGCCCGGTCGGCCTGCGACGCGCTGTTCTCCATCGCCCAGTACGGCTCGACCCGGTCCATCAACGCGGGTGTGGCCAGCGGCATCGCCATGCACGCCTGGATCCGGTCGTACGCCGGGCCGCCGCCGGACTGAACCCGGCGTGGGTCCACCACCGGACGGAAATCCCACGCTCGTCGGCCCGCCCCGCTTGACGCCCCGCGGGTCCGGGGCGACGGTGAGGGTGTGACTGTCGCGGTGAGTTGTCCGAGATGTGCGGGCCCGGTGCGCGAGCCGGACCTGATGCACGCCGAGCACCGGTGCGTACGCTGCGGCCCGGTCGCGCCGCTGCACGTGCCGGAGCACATCAGCGCCGAGATCATGGCCAGTGTGGTGGACCGGATGGCCGCCGACCCCGACCCGGCCGGCCGGCTCCGGATGCCGCTGTGGTGTCCGTGGCCGCTCCCGCCGGGCTGGACGCTCACCGGCGTGGCGTGGGCGGGTGACGACCGCGCGGGCGTACGGGCGACGCTGGTCGCCTGCGCCGGACCGGCCCCCCTGGACGGTGGGCCGGCCGACCTGATCTTCGTCGCCGAGGAACCCGGCGTGGGCCTCGGATCCCGCTTCGCGGGACTGCCCGGACCCGACCCCGGCCCACAGGTGGAGGAGGCGCTCACCGATCCCGGCCCTGGTCATCCCGAGCGGCTGCCGCACGCGAAGATCCGGGTGGGTGGCCATCCGACTCCACTGTGGCTCGTCCGCTCCGAAACGGATCGAAGCGCGTACGCCGGCGAGGCTCGGGGAATGTGGCTCCATGCGATAGCCTGGCCGGCGAGTGCGGGTCACCTCCTCGCGGAAGAAGTCGTGCTGCACGACCTCACCGAGTGGACACCGCCCGAACTCGTGTACGGCGCACCATCTCCGTACCTGCACGGGCGGGCCTGACCGGCTCGCCACGGCGAGTCGGGGAGCGGACGCAGATATTCACGGTAAGACACCATGCTGATACTCTGGGTGCCGCTGCGGTAAACGGACCCGGCGCCGCGCGAGAGGATGGCCCGCTATGGTCAAGAAGGTCCTCACCTGGGCCGGCATCGCATTCTTGATCTTCTTTGTTGCGTACCGGCCCAACTCCGCCGCCGACGTCTTCAAGTCTCTCGGCGGCGGCATCATGGACATCGCGCAGGGCTTCGGCGACTTCTTCACCAACCTCGTCGCCTAGCCGCCCATGGGAAGCCCCTCCGGTCCACCCTTCGACCCGGACGACCCCGACCGGGCCCGCCGGGAGCGCGACACCGAGCCGATCCCCCGGATCGACCCGGACGACCCTCCCAGCGCCTACGGCCCCGGCCCCTACGGCGGGGATCCGGACGACGCCGGCTACGGCGGCGCCTACGCCGGCGAGGGGCGCTCCAGCCGCGCCTGGGCGCGTGACCCGGACGGCTTCCCGGACCAGCCGATCTCCGAGGACGAACTGGCCGGGCTGCGGTCCGACGCCACCGGCATGGCACCCCGCCGGGTGCTGCCGCTGGAGGACGAGCCCAGCTCGCTCGTGGCCCGTTACCTCTTCCCCACCGAGCGCTACCGGGGCGAGTGGAAGCGGCACTGGATCCACCTCACCACCCCGATCATCGTCGGCGTCGCGGCCACGTTCGTGCTCGGCTACCTCTCCGGCTTCCTCGCCGGTCGGGACGTCGGCGCGCTGACCACTGTCGCCGTGCTGCTCTGGTTCGGCGTGATGGGCTGGGTCGCCTGGCGGGTCGCCGACTGGTGGTACGACCGGTTCATCCTCACCAACAAACGGGTGATGGTGGTCGCCGGCATCATCACCCGGCAGGTCGCGATGATGCCGCTCACCCGGGTCACCGACATGAAGTACGAGCAGAGCCCGACCGGCCGCGCCCTCAACTACGGAACGTTCGTGCTGGAGTCCGCCGGCCAGGAACAGGCACTCCGGGTGATCAAGAACCTGCCCAACCCGAACGAGCTCTACCTGCGTGTGGTCGAGGAGATGTACGAGCCGCAGGCGGTCGAGGCGCGGCTGGGCAAGGAGGCCGACGAGGCCAAGGCCGACGACGGAGCCTGAAACTTTTCGTCCGAACATCGGATGAACTGCACACCTTCCGCCATCGACCCGACCGGCCCGGCCGTGGCATTCTGCCAGGCAGGACGGGGGGAGATGAGCGTGGCGAGCAGAGATCCGCTGGAGGAGGAGTTCCGCGAATTCGTCGCGGCCCGGTCCGGCGCGCTGCTGCGTACCGCGTACCTGCTCGCCGGTGACTGGGCCACCGCCGAGGACCTGCTCCAGACCGCGCTGACCAAGACCTACCTCGCCTGGAAGCGGCTCGGCGGGATCGACGCCATCGAGCCGTACGCCCGCCGCGTCATGGTCAACACGTCCACCAGCTGGTGGCGGCGCCGCTGGCACGGCGAGCGCCCCACCGAGGTGCTGCCGGAGCGCGCCGGTGTCGACGAGATCGAGCAGCAACTCGACCGGGACGCGCTCTGGCGGCACCTCCAGGCGCTGCCGGCCCGGCAGCGGGCGGTGCTGGTGCTGCGCTTCTACGAGGACATGTCCGAGGCACAGACCGCCGCGCTGCTGGAGATCTCCCCGGGCACGGTCAAGAGCCAGACCTCCCGGGCGCTGAACACGTTGCGCCGCCGGCTCGGCTCCGAGGCGGCCCTGAGCCTGCCCGCACCGGCCGACGCGCCCGCGGCGAATCCGACCGCGCCCGCCACGGGCGGCCGGTCCGTCCCGCCGGCCCGGGGCACCGAACCGGCCCGTACCCCCGCGCGGCAGCCCGCCGCCCGGGTGCCGCGACCGGCCCCACCCGCGGCTCCGGTACGCCCCGCCGTCCCGATCCCGGCGAAGAGCCGATGAGCGGCACCCGCCAGCACGGTGACAACCGGACCGGCAGCCCGGAGCGTCCATTCCCCGTGAGCGACGACGAGCTGGAGCGGGCGCTGCGGGAGACGCTGACCCGCCGCGTCGCGACGTCCCGCCCGCTGCCCGCCGACCCGGCCGGCGAGATCCTGCGCCGGGCGCGGCGCACGGGCCGGCGGCGTACGCTCACCGGCCTGGCCCTGGCCGGGGTCGCCACCGTGTTCATCACCACCGGGGTGGCGCAGTTCAGCGCGTCGGGCGGCAACGGCGGCACGCCCACTGTGGTGCTCGGCGACCCGCCCGTCCTCTTCCCGTCCCCGGAGCCCTCCGGACCGTCCTCGATCACCCGTTTCGGGCCGGTCCGCGCCGAACTCGACCTGCTCGTCGGTGACCGGCTGGACACCAGCGGCGGCGAACGGCGGCAGCTGCCCGGTGTGAGCGGCGTCGAACGGGCGCAGCGGATCCACGACCAGGAGGGCTGGCTGCTCACCTCGGCGGCCACCGTCGCCGGCCGTACCCTCTGGTGGGTGCCGGTCGGTGGCGCCGCGCCGCAGGTCATGCTCGCCGCCGCGGACGCGGTGGCGGTCTCCGCGGACGGCCGCCAGGTGGCGTGGCGGGACGGCACCGACGTGATCGCCGCCGGTGTGGTCGCCGGCCAGCTCATCGCGCCGGTCCGGACCGCCGCGCCGGACGGCGCCGTGCCGGTCGGCTTCGCCGGCGACTCCGTGCTGATCCAGCAGCCCGGCGACGGCGGGATGAGCGTCTGGGACCGCGCGCTGGGCGGGCAGCCGGGACCGGTGAACCCGGACGTACGCGCGGTCTACGGCACCCGGCCCGACGGCCGGGTGGTGGCCCTGGTCGCCGCCGGCCGGGATCAGCAGCGCTGCCTCGCCCTGCTCGACCCGGCCCGTGACCTCGCCCCGGTGCGTACCGGATGCGGCCTGAAGCTGGCCACCGACGGACTCGGCGCCGTCTCCTCCGACGGCCGGTGGCTGCTCGCGAACGGCACCTCGCGCACCGCCCTCCTGGTGGACCTGGCCGACCCGGCCAGCCCGGTCACCCACCCGGCCGGCCCGGTGCTGGCCGCCGGCGTGGCCTGGACCCGGGGCGGCGTGGCGCTGCACGTGGACGCGAGCGGCGGGCTGGTCCGGGTCAAGCCGGAGCGGGTGCTGGCCGGTGACCGGCCCACGGCCTCGAAGGTCGAAGGGCTGGCGCCGGAGGACCACCCGGTGGTGGTGGCCGACGTCCCCACGGTGCCCGAGGGGGCGTAGCGTCGGGCGGGTGAGCGTCCCCGCCCGCATCGACCTGCACACCCACTCCACCGCCAGCGACGGCACCCTGACCCCCGCCGAACTGGTCCGGGCCGCCGCCGACGCGGGGCTCGACGTGGTGGCACTCACCGACCACGACACCACCGCGGGCTGGGCGCCCGCCGTCGCCGCCCTGCCGCCCGGCCTCACCCTGATCCGCGGCGCGGAGATCTCCTGCCGCTGGTTCGGCGCCGAGCCGGCGATCCCGCTGCACCTCCTCGCCTACCTGTTCGACCCGGCCGAGCCGCACCTGGCTGCGGAGCTGGCCCGGGTCCGCCGGGCCCGCGAGGAACGCGGCGAGCGCATCGTCCGGCTGCTCCAGGCCGACGGCGTCCCGGTGAGCTGGACGGAGATCCTGGCCAGCGCGGGCGGCGGCACCGTCGGCCGCCCGCACATCGCGCAGGCGCTGATCCGGGCCGGTCTGGTCGCCACCACCACCGAGGCGTTCGGGCCGGACTGGCTCGGCGAGCGGTACCGGCTGCCGAAGGACGACATCGAGGTGTTCCAGGCGGTGGCGCTGGTGCGGGCGGCCGGCGGCGTGCCCGTCTTCGCCCACCCGAAGGCCAGCCGGCGCGGCCGGATCGTGCCGGACGAGCTGATCGCGGACCTGGCGGCGGCCGGCCTGGCCGGGCTGGAGGCCGACCACGAGGACCACGACCCGGCCGAGCGGGAGCACGTCCGCGGGCTCGCCGCCGACCTGGGACTGCTGGTCACCGGATCGTCCGACTTCCACGGCACGCACAAGACCGTCCGGCTCGGCGCGTACACCACCGGGCCCGAGGCGTACGAGCGGATCGTCGCGCTGGCCCGCGGGGTGACCCCTGTCGCTTCGAGCTGAAGCGCTCCGGCGGCACGGCTACCGTGTCCGCGTGGATCTCAAGCTCTTCGGCGAGGTCTTCGTGACCCTGCTGGTGATCGTCGACCCGCCCGGAATGATGCCCATCTTCCTCGCGCTGACCGGGCCGCTGCCCGCGCGCGACCGGAACCGGGCCGCCTGGCAGGCCGTGGCGCTGGCGCTCGGGGTCATCGTGATCTTCGCGGTGGCGGGGCAGACGATCCTGGCGTACCTGCACGTCGACCTGCCCGCGCTCCAGGCCGCCGGCGGTCTGCTGCTGATCCTGGTCGCGCTGGAGTTGCTGACCGGCAAGGCGGACGACCCGAGCCAGCAGGTCACCTCCAACATCGCGCTGGTGCCGCTGGGCACCCCGCTGCTGGCCGGGCCGGGCGCCATCGTGGCGACCATGCTGTTCGTGCAGCAGGCCGGCGGTCCCGTCGACTACCTCGCCATCGCGCTGGCGATCGTCGCGGTGATGGTGACGGTCTGGGTGGTGCTGCGCTTCTCCGGCGGGATCGTCAAGGTGCTGCGCCCCGGCGGCATCGAGGTGCTGACCCGGATCGCCGGCCTGCTGCTGGCCGCCATCGCCGTGCAGCTCATCGCCGACGCGATCGCCGCGTTCGTGACCCAGTACCTCAACAACGCCTGAGCGCTTCGTCCGCTGTCGTACCGGGGTGGCAGGATCTCAGGGGTGCGACGACCGTCAGCAGCCGGCCCCACCGGCTCCCGGGCTCCCCGACCCCGCGCCGAGCAGTCCGAGCAGCTCGGCTTCGAGGGCATGCCGGAACGCCTGTTCGTCTGCACCCCGAGCAAACTCGGCACGTACGCGGACTGCCCCCGCCGCTACCGCTACGCCTACGTGGACCGGCCCGCGCCGCCGAAAGGCCCGCCGTGGGCGCACAACTCGCTCGGCGCGAGCGTCCACACCGCGCTGAAGAACTGGTACGCGCTGGCCGCCGACCGCCGCCGCCCCGAGGTGCTCGGCACGCTGCTCAAGGGCACCTGGGTCCGCGAGGGCTACCGCGACGACGAGCAGGAGCGCGACGCCTTCCGGCGGGCGCTGACCTGGCTGGAGAGCTACGTGGCGGGCCTCGACCCGGCCGACGAACCGGTCGGCGTGGAACGGGTCGTCGCGGTCAAGACCGCTGTGCTCGCGTTCAACGGCCGCACCGACCGGATCGACTCGCGTCCCGGCCCGGACGGGCGGCCCGAGCTGGTCATCGTCGACTACAAGACCGGCCGCACCGGGCTCGACGCCGACGACGCACGCGGCTCGCAGGCGCTCGCGCTCTACGCGTACGCGGCCGAGCGGGTGTTCCGCAAGCCGTGCCGCCGGGTCGAGCTGCACCACCTGCCCACCGGCACCGTCGCGGCCCACGAGCACACGCCGGAGTCCCTGCACCGGCAGCTCACCCGCGCGGAGGACACCGCCCGCGACATCATGGCCGCCGAGCGCGCCGTGGCCGACGGCGCCGACCCCGACGCGGCGTTCCCCACCGAGCCGGGGCCGCGGTGCGGCTGGTGCGACTACCGGCGTACGTGCCCGACCGGCGCGCAGACCCCGGGCAAGGAGCCCTGGTCCGCGGTCGAGCGGTTCGCCGGACCGGAGTGAGTGCGCGGCGGCGTCAGGCCGCGGTCAGGCGGGCGGCGCGTTCCTTCGCGGCCTGCTGCAACGGGCCCTCCCGGTAGCGCCGGGGCACCGCCGCCAGCGCCAGCCGCAGCGCCCGCGCGCTGAGGTCCGCCGACAGGGCGGTGGTGGGCAGGCCCAGCCCGCCGTAGAGCCGCAACGCCCACGGTGGCAGCATCCCCAGCGCGGTGGCGGCGATCCCGAAGTACGCCCAGCGCGGCGGCCCCAGGTTCAGGCCGACCCGCGCCGGCAGGCTCACCTTCCACGGGATCGGCGGCGCGGTCAGGAACACCGCGGTCTCGGCCGCCTCCCGGGTCATCCGCAACTGCGGGCGTACGTCCCGGTAGTAGTCAGCCACCTCGGCGGCGGTCCCCGGTACGTCGTCCGGGTCCAGCCCGACCAGGGCCGCCGACCGGCGCTGCTCGGTGTAGTAGCCGTCCACCTCGTCGTCGGTGAGCGCCAGACCGGCCCGCCGGGCGGTGCTCACGAACGACTCGACCTCGGTCACGTGCACCCAGCGCAGCAGCTCCGGATCGTCGACGCGGAACTCCTCACCGGTGAACGGGTCGGTGGCGCGCATCCGGGCGTGCCGCGTACGCAGCCGTCGCCCGGCCGCCTCCGCCTCGGCCGTCGTGCCGTAGATCGTCGTCGCCACGTACGTCGCCGTGCGGACCAGCCGGCCCCAGGCGTCGGTGCGGTAGCTGCTGTTCTGCGCGACGCCGGCCATCGCGCGCGGGTGCAGCGCCTGGAGGTAGAGCGAGCGCAGGCCGGCGACGATCAGGATCGGTTCCTCGTGCACCTTCCACGTGACCGATCCCGGACCGAAGAGGCCGAGGTCTTCGGTGTCCACCGATCAAGAGTGCCACGAGCCGTCGCCGGGCGTCCCCGGTGCGGCGGTCGGTCGACGATGGGGCGGTCAGTCGTCGGCGGAGCGGCGGGACTGGCAGGACGGGCAGAGGCCCCAGAAGGTCACTTCCGCCTCGTCCAGCTCGAAGCCGTGCGCCACGTTCGGGTCCAGGCAGGGGGCGCTGCCGACCGCGCAGTCCACGTCGGCGATCTCACCGCAGCCCCGGCACACCACGTGGTGGTGGTTGTCGCCGACCCGGGCCTCGTACCGCGCGGGACTGCCGGCCGGCTCGATCCGGCGGGACAGCCCGGCCCGGGACAGGGCACCGAGCACGTCGTAGACGGCCTGGGTGGAGACCGAGTCGATCCGCTGGCGGACCCGCCGGGTGATCTCGTCGACCTCCAGGTGACCGCCGGCCGAGAGCACGTCCAGCACGGCGAGACGCGGCCGGGTGACCCGTAGGCCCCTCGACCGGAGCAGCTCCTCACCTGTGGACATGGATCCATGACAGCACGGGGCAGGCGGGCCGACAAGCGAGCGTTGTTCACCCGTGGCCGGGGCCACAGGTGAACCGGCACCGCCGCGCTCGCGTGTATCGAGGCAGACGGCGTCACGCCGTACGCTGAGCGCGCCAAACCACCCACTCGCCGGAGGTGTCGGTGTTCAGGGAAATCAACGGTCTGCCCGTCCATGTACTCGTCATCCACGCGGCGGTGGTGCTGGTGCCGCTGCTGGCACTGCTCGCCGTCGGGTACGGGGTGCTGCCCCGCTGGCGGCCCCGCCTCGGCTGGGCGGTCGCGGCGCTCGCCGTGGTCACCCCGATCGTCGCCTGGGTGGCGACCGAGTCCGGCGAGGAGCTGGAGGAGGCGCTGCGCGCGAAGGGCTACCCGCCGGACCGGCTCCAGCAGATCAGCGAGCACGCCGAGTACGGCGACATGCTGTTCTGGTTCGCGCTCGGGCTCGGCGTCGCCGCGCTGCTGCTCGTGCTGTCGACGAGCCGCCTCGTCGCGGGCCGGAACCTGCCCCGCTGGCTCCCGATCGTGCTCACCGTCGTGGTGGCGGTGCTCGCGGTCTTCGCGCTCGTGTACGTGTACTGGACCGGGGACAGCGGCGCCAAGATGGTCTGGGACGGCGTCGTCTGACTCAGAACAGCACCCGCGAGCAGAGCAGGCAGGTGAGCAGCACCAGCACCACGGCGACGACCGCCCCGATGCCGTAGGTGAGGCGCTGCGCGCGCTGCTCCGCCTGGTCCATCGCGGCCATGTCCTGCGGCGGGAGCCGGCGGGGCGGTGACGGCTGCACGTGTACCGGTGGCCGCCAGCCGGGCGGCGGGGGCGTGCTCGGCGGCGGTCCCGCGTATCCCGAGGGCGGCGGGCCACCAGCGGGCGCGCCGCCCCCGAACTGCGGGCCACCGGCGGGCGGGCCGGCACCGGGCGTGCCCGGCCACGCGCCGCCGGCCACCGTCCAGCCGCCTGCCGCCTCCGGCCGGGCCCACGGGCTCTCGGTGGCCGCCTCGCGCGACCACGGGCTGGCGTTCCCGGCCGCCTCGGGGTTGTCGGCGGCTGCTCCGGCCGTCTCGACGCCCTCGGTGACGGCCCGCTCCGCCGGGAGGGAGGCCGGCTCCACCGGGCGGGAGGCCGGCTCTGCTGTGAGGGCGGTCGGCTCCGCCGGGAGGGCGGCCGGCTCGGGCTGCCCGGCGGCCCCGGCCGGTTCGGCGGTGCGGTCCGGTTCGGCGGTGCGGTCCGACTCATGTGCTCCGCTTGCGTCACCGGCGTCACCGGCGTCACCGGCGTCACCGGCGTCACCGGCGTCACCGGCGTCACCCGGCCGGGGGCCGGGACCGGCCGGGTGGACGTCCGCGCTGTCCGCACCGCCCCGGGGGACCGCCCCGGGGGCGTTCTCCCCGGCGGGTACCGGTTGCTCCGGGCGTCGCCAGGTCTCGTCGTCGGGGCTGCCACCGCTCGGCGTCGTCACGCCGTCCGACGCTACCAACGCCCCGGCCGGTCGGCCGCCCGACGCGTCGATCACCGCCGCTCGGCCATTCGCGCCCGGTGGGTGGCGGTCCGGCGGCTTCCGGGCCGGTACGGCCGGGCTCGGGTCGATCCGCCCGGTCCCGGGGATCGAGCCGGCGGCCCGTCCGGCGGTATCGTTGCTGCTCGTGACCGACCCCGCCATCCGGGCACCGCGCGACGACGACCGCGTGGTCGACCTCAGCGACGACTTCGTGGTGCTGCCCGAACAGACCAGCGACGACACCGACCGTGGCTGGGGCGAGCGCCCCGGCGGCAACGACGACTGGCTGCTCGCCGAGCGCCCTCCGCACTGGGGCTGATCGCGCCCCAACGGCCCGATCGCGCCGCAGTGGCCCGATCGCGCCGAGCGGACCGTCGAGGGCCGATGGCGCCGCGCCGAGGCCTCCCGCTGTGCTCACGTCAGCCGCGTACCACCACGGCGAAGCGACTGCCCTCCGGCAACCCGACCGCCCGCCGGGCCTGCTCCGGCGGCAGCGCCAGGTAGAGCGCCCAGGAGCCGTCGACCGCTCCGGCGGCGCCGACCACGTCGAGCACCAACGCGCGCGGAGCCAGCAGCGTCGGGTCGGGCGAACCGCCGGCCGGCACGACGAGCAGGTCGACCCGGGCACCCGGGCGCAGCACCGCGAGGGCGGCCGGCTCGGCCAGCCGGATCGGTACGCCCACCGCACCGGCCGGCAGGGCGCGGATGCCGCCGGACGGTGACGCGGTCGCCGGGGCGGACGGCAACGCGCGAGGTGGTGGGCAGGACGGCGGCGTCTGGAGCACCGCCGCGGCCAGCCCCAGCAGCACCGCGACGAGCGTCACCCGCAGCAGCGTCCGGCGCCGGGGCAGTCCGCGCCAGCGGACCGGCCGCAACGTCGCCTCGCCATCCGCCACCGCTGCCTCCCGCCGCCGGCCAACCATCCGACCCCAGGCTAGGACCGGCCTCCCGACGCGCGCCGCCCCATCGCCCGCCCCTGTGGATAACCCGCCGGCTTGTGGAAAACCGTTCCCCGGAAGGCCCGCCGTCACCAGCGCGGAGGTCCGGTGCGGCCGGGACCGCCAGCTCGGGGAGCTTGCTGCTTCCGGACGAGCGGATGCAGCAACCTCCCCGAGCTGGCGAGCATCCGCCGGCCGGTGCAGCAACCTCCCCGAACTGGCGAGCATCCGCCGGCCGGTGCAGCAACCTCCCCGAACTGGCGAGCATCCGCCACCGGCCCGGTGCAGCGACCTCGCCGAGCCGGCGAGCATCCGCCGCGAACGGAACGTGGCCGCCCCCGAGCGGGGACGGCCACGTGTCGCGCGAGGAGCGCGAGAGGCTGATTCAGGACGAGCTGGACGCCGCCGGCGCCTTGCTCGCAGTCGACCCCGACCCGGAACCGGACGAGGAGGACGACCCGGACGAGGAGGACGACGAGGACGAGGAGTCCGACGACGACGAGGGCGAGGACGAGGACGATGACGACTCGGACTTGGCCGGCTTGCTCGTGGCCGCGGCGCCGTTGTCGGAGCCGGACGAACGGGAGTCCGTGCGGTAGAAGCCGGAGCCCTTGAACACGATGCCCACCGAGTTGAAGAGCTTTCGCAGCCGCCCCTCACACGCCGGGCACTCGGTCAGCGGGTCGTCCGAGAAGGACTGCACCGCCTCGAGCTGGTGGCCGCACGCGGTGCAGGCGTACTGGTACGTGGGCACGTTCTCCTCCGGATCTTCGGCACGGCCTGTTGGCACTCCTGGTCTTCGAGTGCCAATGGTGCGTCATGACCCCCGGGTTCGTCCAGCGGAAGCGCCCGGGCCCACATCCGGGACCGCCACCAGTCCATCCGCCGGAGTGATCACACAGTGCACCGGGCGGTCGTGCGGCAGGGCGGGCACCGCCTCGACCAGCTCGCCGTCGTGCAGCAGCGCCACGGTCGGCACGGTGGCGGGCACCCGGGCCAGCGCGCGGTCGTACGAGCCGCCGCCCCGGCCCAGCCGCACGCCCCGGCGGTCCACCGCGACCGCCGGCACCACGACCAGGGCGGCCCCGGCCACTGCGGCACGCCCCCGGGGCGGTGCGGTCGGCTCGCGCAGACCCCGGCCGGCGGCGCGCAACGACTCCGGGCCGGTGTACGGGGCCCAGTCCAGGTCCAGGTCGTCGCGGAGCACCGGCAGCAGCAGCTCGGCGTCGGGCGGCAACGCGGCGCGCAGCACGTCCGGCAGGTCGTCCCCGCCGGGCTCGGAGGCGACCGGCACGTACGCGCTCATCCTGGCCGGCCGCAGCCGGCGTACCAACGTCACCAGCTCGGCCTGGACGGCGGCCGCAGCCACCGTGCGGTCGGCCGCGGACAGCGACCGGCGCGCGGCGAGTAGCGCGATGCGCATCTCCCGCTTCGCATCGTGCGCTTCATCCGAAAATTCCGGCACGCAACACTCCTGACGCAACGCTTGCCTAATGGTCGCTCTGTGTCAGCATCGCACCAAGGGAGCGGAACTTCCGGGGGGAAGATTGACGCTACGCGGGCGGTTGACGGCGGCTTTCCTCGCGGTGGTCCTCGGCCCCGTCCTGCTCGGCGCGTTCTTCGTCGGGGTCACGCTCAGCGCCGTCGACCACAGCCGCGCCACCGAGCGGCTGGGTCTGGCCGCGGCCGGCGTCCGTACCTCGATCGACGCGCTCTGCCAGCAACTACGCGCGGCGGCCGACGCGGTCGCGCTGGTCGGCGACCCGGCCGCCCGCTCGCGCGCGGCCGACCAGGTGGTCGCCCGGGGCCTGGCCGCCGCCGTGCGGATGGCCGACGCCGCCGGCCGCACCACCTACGCCACGGCCGGCGGGCCGGCCGGGCGCTGGCAGGACTGCGCCGGCGCGCCCGCCACCGGAGTCGGGGCGCTCTCCGCCCAGGTCGGGCTCCGCGACCCGGCCGGCACCGACCTGGGCGCGGTCGCCGCCGCCCAGCCCGTCGACCGGGCCTTCGTGGCGCGGCTCGCCGCCGTGACCGGCGTCGGGGTCACCCTCCTCGACGACCCCGGCGGCATCACCCACACGACCGAGGCCCAGGGGGTACGCGCAGCGGTGCTGGCCGCCGCCGGCAAGGCGGACGGGAACCGGGTGACCGGCACCGGCGACGGCCGGTACGTGCGGCGCGTCGGTCCGTCTCCCGGTCAGCCGCTGCCGCTGGTGCTGTCGGTGCCGGGGGAACGCGCGCCCGGCCTGTACGGGGCGCTGATCGCCGCGGTCGCGCTCGCCGCCCTGCTGGCAGTGCTCGCGGCCTGGCGGCTGGCCCGGGTGACCACCCGGCCGCTCGGTGAGCTGGCCGGCGCGGTGGACCGGGTGGCGCGCGGTGACCTGAGCGCCCGGGTGCCGGTGCGCAGCCGCGACGAGATCGGGCGGCTGGCCAGCGCGTTCAACCGGATGACCCGGGAGACCGGCACCTACGTGACGGCGCTGACCAGCAGCCGCGACCAGATCCGCAACCACCTGGCGGTGCTCGGCGACACGCTCGCCAGCACGCACGACCTGCAACGCATCCTGCGGGTGATCCTGGACAGCGCGATCGCCGCCACCGGCGCCCGGGCCGGCGCGGTGCTGCTGGTCGACGGCGACGGCGTCCTCGTCGGCCGGTGCGTGGAGGGACTGACCGGGCGCTGGCCCACGGGCGACCCGGCCGACCCGGCGACGCTGCGGGTGCCGGTCGGCGCCGGGGTGCTCGGCGCGGTGGCCGCCACCGGCGAACCGCTGCGCGGACGGTGGGCGTCGCCGGACACGGAGACTGGGGAGCCGTCCTGCGAGACGTACGTGGCGGTGCCGTTCGCCACCCCTGGCGCCGCCGAGCCGCGCGGCCCGGACCGGCCCGGCCACCCGCCCGCCGACGGCGAACCGCCCGGCTCGGCCTGTGCGGCGCTCGGCGTGCTCGTGCTCTACGACCGGCTCGGCGGGCACGAGTTCCACGACGACGACGTGGTGACGCTGCGGACGTTCGCCGGGCACGCCGCGGTCGCCGTGGAGAACGTCCGGGTGCACGAGGAGGCGCAGCGGCTCTCCCTCACCGACCCGCTCACCGGGCTGTGGAACTACCGCTACCTGCGGGAGTCGATCCGCCGCGAGGTGGAGCGGGCGAACCGGTTCGGCCGCATGCTCAGCGTGCTCGCGCTCGACCTGGACCGGTTCAAGAACGTCAACGACACCTGGGGGCACGCCGCCGGGGACGCCGTACTGGTCGAGTTCGCGCGCCGGGTACGCGGTGTGATCCGCGAGGTGGACCTGGCGTTCCGGCAGGGCGGCGAGGAGTTCGTGGTGCTGCTGCCGGAGACCGACGCCCGGGGCGCCACGATCGTCGCCGAGCGGCTCGGCGCGGTGGTACGCGACCAGCCGGTGGCGGTCGAGGGGAACGGCGACGAGCCGGTGCGGGTGCCGGTGACCGTCTCCATCGGCATCGCCGTCTACCCGGACCACGCCGCCGACGGCCAGCAGGTGCTCGACGCCGCCGACGACGCGTTGTACGCGGCGAAGGCCGCCGGACGTGACGGCTACCGGCTCGCCCCGGCGCCCGATCCGGTGCCCACCCAGGAGATCCCGGTGGTGGCCGCCGGTGCCGGCCCACCGGACGGGCTGCCCCGGGCCGGTGCGGCGGACCCGGCGGGCACCGTCCAGGGCGGCGCGTCTTCCGGTCCTCACCCGCCGCGGCAGAGCCGTGGCCGATAGTCTCGCGACATGTCGGAGCACTCAGCGAACCCCTCAGCGGCCCACGGTCGCTCCCGCGCGGTCAAGGCCGTGATCCCGGCCGCCGGCCTGGCCACCCGGTTCCTGCCGGCCACCAAGGCGGTTCCGAAGGAACTGCTGCCGGTCGTCGACCGGCCGGTGCTGCAGTACATCGTCGAGGAGGCCGCGCAGGCCGGCATCGACGACATCCTGCTGATCACCGGTCGCGGCAAGACCTCGATGGTGGACCACTTCGACCGCCGGCCGGACCTGGAGGAACGGCTCGCCAAGAAGCCCGAGCTGCTGGCCGAGGTCAAGCGCACCGAGGAACTGGCCGCGATCTACACGGTCCGCCAGCCGGAACAGCTCGGCCTCGGCCACGCCGTCGGGTACGCCGAGTCGCACGTCGGCGACGCGCCCTTCGCGGTGCTCCTCGGCGACGAGTTCGTCAAGCCGTCCGAGCCGCTGCTGCCGGCCATGCTGGAACTCCAGGCGCGCACCGGCGGTGTGGTGCTCGCGTTCTTCGAGGTCGACCCGGCCGAGACGAGCCGATACGGCATCGCGTCGGTCGAGCCGGCCGAGTCGGAATACGCCGACATCGCCGAGGTCGTCAAGGTCACCGGCATGGTGGAGAAGCCCAGCCCGGAGGACGCCCCCAGCAACCTCGCCGTCCTCGGCCGGTACGTCCTGCCCGGGAAGATCTTCGACGCGATCCGGCGTACCCAGCCGGGCAGCGGCGGCGAGATCCAGCTGACCGACGCGATGGAGCTGCTGCGTACCGAGGGGGTGCCGGTGCACGCCATCGTCTACCGGGGCACCCGCTACGACACCGGCATGCCGCTCGGCTACCTCCAGACCGTGGTGCAGATCGCCGCCGAGCGGGAGGACCTGGGCGCCGAGTTCCGCAAGTGGCTGACCGAGTTCGTCAACAACGGCGACGAGACGGTCACTGCTGCGGTGCTCAACGGCATCCGCGACGCGTCCGGCGGTGCCGATACATGACCGCGACGGCCGACGCCGAGGCGGCCGCGAACGAGTTGACGCCGCTCGCCGACTACCTGGGCAGTGTGCTGCGCAGGTTACGAGCGCTGCCTCCACTCGACCTCGACCTGACCCAGGCGTACGGCAACGTGCTCGCCGAGGACGTGGTCGCCCCGCACTCGTACCCCGCCTTCGACCAGGCGGCGGTGGACGGGTACGCCGCGCGCTGGGAGGACATCTCCGGTGGGAGTCGGGGGCCGGGCTACGTCCCGGCCCCCTCCGGTATGCCCGGCGGCCGCAGCATCCGCCTCAACGTGGTCGGTGACCTGGGCGCGGCGAGCTGGCGGCCGGTGCGGCTCACCCCCGGCGCCTGCTTCTCGGTGGCGGCGGGCGCACCGCTGCCGATCGGCGCCGACGTGGTCGTCCCGGTGGAGTGGACCGACCAGGGCATGGCTGCCGTCGAGATCTTCCGCGCCCCCAAACGGGGGTACGGCCTGCGCCGCGCCGGGGACGAACTGGTCGCCGGCACGCTGCTCGCCCGCGCCGGCGCGTACGTCTCCCCGGCCCTGGTCGCGGTGTTCGCCGCCACCGGCATCGGGCACGTGGTGGTACGGCCCAGCCCGCGCGTGGTCATCGTTGCCACCGGCGACGAACTGGTGGACGTGGGCCGGGGCAGCCAGCCCGGGCAGGTGGTGGACACCAACTCGCACGCGCTGACCGCGGCGGCGGCGGAGGCGGGCGCGCTCGCGTACCGGGTGGGGATCTGCGACGACGACCCGGAGGCGCTGCGCGGCCTGCTGGAGGACCAGACACTGCGCGCCGACCTGATCATCACCACCGGCGGCACCGGCACCGGCCCCGGCGACATGGTCCGCCGCATCCTGTCCCGCCGCGACGGCGGCCGGGCCGGGCCGGTCACCTTCACAGAGGTGGCCCTCTATCCCGGAACAGCCCTCGGGTTCGGTACGGTCGGCGCCGAGGAGGTGCCGGTGGTGTGTCTTCCCGGTGAGCCCGGCGCGGCGCTGATCGGCTTCGAGGTGCTGGCCCGCCCGGCCATCCAACTGCTGGCCGGCGCCGAGCCGGTGTTCCGGCCGAGCGTCCGCGCGCACCTGCTGGAGACGGTCTCGTCCCCGGTGGGGCTGCGCGAGTTCCGGCCCGCGCACGTGGCCGAGCGGCGCGGTGGCGGGTACACGGTGCAGCCGCTGGCCGGTGGTCCGTACACGCTGTCCGGCCTGGCCGAGGCCAACGGTCTGCTGGTGCTCGGCGAGCGGGTCACCACGGCCGCTGCCGGGTCTACCGTGGATGTGCTCCTGCTGGACCGGCGCCGGTGAGCGCGAGGAGTGAGCTTGCGAGCCCCGCAGTCGCGAGCGAAGGGCCGGCTCGGTGAGGTTCCGGCGGGCGCCGGGGTGGCCGGCGGTGCTGGTGGACGGTCCGGTGGTGCTGCGGCCGTACCGGCGTTCGGACGCCGCCGCCTGGTCGGAGATCCGGCGCGCGAACCGGGAGTGGCTGGCGCCGTGGGAGTCCCATGTGCCCGGTGGCTGGTACGAGACGAACTCGCCCGCCGCGTTCCGCCTGGTGCACGCCGACCAGCGCAAGTCCGCGCGTACCGGTGAGGGCATGCCGTTCGCGGTCTGCCTGCGCGAGAACGGGCAGGAGCGGCTGGTCGGTCACGTCAACATCGGCAGCATCGTGCGGCGGGCGTTCTGCTCCGGGTACGTGGGCTACTGGGTGGACTCCAGGGTGGCCGGTCGCGGCGTGATCCCGACCGCCGTGGCGCTCGCCGTGGACCACGCGTTCGGGCCGGGCGGCCTGCACCGGATCGAGGTGAACATCCGGCCGGAGAACATGCCTTCCCGCCGGGTGGTGGAGAAGCTCGGCTTCCGCGAGGAGGCCTATCACGTGCGTTACATGCACATCGACGGCGCTTGGCGCGACCACATCGGATACGCGATGACCGGCGAGGAAGTGGTCGCCGAGGGCGGACTGCTGGCGCGGTGGCACCGCGTACGTGACAACCGCCGCTGAGGCGAACGCCCGGCGCGGCGCACTGTGAACCGGGTCGGCGGCCCGTAACCTCAAGTAACTGCAAGCTGTGGCAAGCGCTGCCCGCCCGCACGAAGTGCGCCGTAAACGACGGTCGACGGAAGAAGTTGCGGCGGTGTGACGCTCGCCCCGAACTTTGGTGACGGGAGGGGTGAGGGTGCCCACGTCGGTGCTCCTCGCCGTCCTCGCCGCCGCCGGTCTGCTCGCCCTCGCTCCGGCGCTGGTCCGCCGGTACGACGCCACCGAGCGGCTGGTGGCGGAGCGGGCGCAGTCGACGGCGCGGGTGCTCCAGCGCCAGCGTCGACGGCGCACCGTGCCCGGGCGGCGACCGCTGCACCCTCCGCGCTCCCTTGTCGTGACCCTCAGTGAAGATTCCGACACGGGCAGTCTCGCCCGCCCGGTCTCCGCGCCACCGCTGCGGCGTCGCTCCGGGCGGCTCCGGCCCGTCTCCGCGGTGCCGGCCCAGTCCCGCCGACGGCACCCGCCCCGGCGACGGCACACCCCGGCGATCTACCGCCGGCGCCGGGTGCTGGCCGCACTGCTGCTGCTCAACCTGGTCGAGCTGGGCGGCGTGGTGCTCGTCGGACCCGGGTTCTGGATCAGCGTCTCGGTCACCGGCGCACTGCTCGTGGCGTACGTCGTACACCTGCGGCAGCGCGCCCTGGCCGAGCGCCGGCGGCGGCGCGCGGACGCCCGCGAGGCGGCCTGGCTGGCCGCCCGCCAGGCCGAGGTGCGCCGCGAGCAGGCCCGGCGCGCGGCGGCCCGGCGGGAGGCGCAGCGCCGGCTGGCCGCCCAGCGCGAGGCGGTCCGGCGTACGGCGATGGGGCTGGACCGTCCCGCGGACCTGCCGCCGGCGGCGAGCGGCGGTTCGGTGTCCTACCGGCGTGCGGGCGGCCTGCGCGGACGCCCCTACCAGTCCGGCCGGGGCGCCTGACCCCTCACCTGCCTTGCCGGTGCTGGGCTCGGTAGCGATCTTGGAAGAATTGGGCCCCTCTGGGGGCCGCTTTCTTCCAAGATCTACGTGGGCGGTGGGGCGGTTCGCATCGTGGGGGCGCGACCTGTTAGCCTTGTCGCCGGCCCACCCGGTGAAAGCTGGGTGGGACCGACGCTGGTTCGCCAGCGGAGGGGCTGTGGCGCAGACCGGTAGCGCACCTCGTTCGCATCGAGGGGGTCAGGGGTTCAAATCCCCTCAGCTCCACCCAGTTCAAAGGCCGTTTCCGCCAGTCGGAGACGGCCTTTTCGATCTCGCCCTCATGGCACGGTGGACAACCCCCGACGGGTCGCCACCGTGCCGGTCGTCGCCGATCACCCGCCGGCGTCAGTCGAACAGGTCGTCGAGCGCCTTCTGTTCGAGGTCGCGCCAGCGCTCGGCGTCCTTCAGCGCCTTGGCGATCTCCTTCTCGTCGAGGTGGTGCGCGCCCTCCTCGCGGATGCACGCGACGCTGAACGGCCCGCCGACCGACGGCGAGGTCCGCTCCAGCGCCTCCAGCACCCGCACCACGCCCACCACGCCGTACTCGACGGTGCGCGTGGTCATCCGGAAGTGGGACAGCAGCGCGCCGGCCTGCTGGGCCATGGGTGCGCCGGAGCCGATGGCGTGGAAACCCACGTCCTCGTAGCGGCCGATGAGCCCGTTCGGGTTGATCTCCACGATCCACGGCCCGCCCTGGCTGTAGCCGGCCGCGAGCAGGTACGCCGACACCCCGCCGCCGCTGCCCTCGCCGGGCACGTCCGGGATGTAGTTCTCGTAGTGCTTCTTGAAGACGGGTAGGACGCGTTCCTGCAGCTCGTCGCCGATGTCCGGTGCTTCGAGAATGGCGGTGGCCGAGTCCTGGAGAAGTGGGCGCAGGTCGTTGAGCACTCCTCGCGCGCCGCTGCCGCCCCAGGCGGCGCAGTCGCCCAGTGGGTGCAGCTTCTGGGCGGGGAAGCTCAGACCGCGGTCGCTCTCGGTGATCTGGGAGTCGGCGCCGATCACCACCCCGTCTTTGCAGACAACGGCGAGTACGACGGTCATAAGGTCCTCCTGGGCAGGGGTGCGGGGTTGGGCGCGAGGTACCCGACGCCCCGCCTGCCTACACCCCGACAGGTGTCGGCCCGCTCAGTGCCCCGGACGGGAGGCCCTCTCAGCCCGCAGGTGGGGACTCTCGTACGGCAGCTAGGCCAACCACGTATCCACGTGGATGGCGAATCGCGTCGTGTGCCCGCACATTCGCGGCACGAGCATGGCGGCGCGGATGATCGTGTTGCTTGACGTTGTAGTGCTTGCAGAGGGCGGCGAGCGAGGGCAGCCGTTTCTCCAGTTGGAACGGCCATTCTGATCTCGTTGACCGCCGGGGGAGTGGAGCCGACCGCGAGGCAACCCGGCTGTGGCGTTGGAATCTGCGCGAGGCGGGCAATTCCTAGCTTCTCGTGAGCCGCGCAGCTCGGTGCATAGGGCTCGTCAGCGCCAATGCGGCGAGGGTGGCTCGACCACCACGAATCGTTCTGCGTTCCCCTAGCTGGCCAAAGATGTGAGGCTGTTGGTGGCGCCCCTGTCATCGTCTTCTTCGAAACAATTCACCTGATAGGGTCGAGGCATTCGACGAGCTGATGGTGTCGACCAAATGTTCGAAGGCGTTTAGAAATGAAAGCGGATCGTCGCGCCGCGCCCTCTCGTTCATGACGAACTGCTGAATCGCTGACCAGGTCTTCGGTGCCCTGTAGTGCAACGGCAGTATGGCTAGCCTCTCATCTACGATTCCCAGGGCGACTAGGTATGACACCGTTTGGTAGAAAGTGGCGACCTCTTGGGCATCGTCACGCACGGGCTCCGGAAGGTCGAGGAATGGTAGATCTTTATCCTGCTTCGGCAGCTCAGTCCACAGGTTCTCTTCTCGCCTGAGGAATTCGGCAGTGCGCACCTTCCACAAAAATTCCACCGCCACGGGGAGTTGATTAGCATGCCTAGAAATCCGGATTTGCTGAAGGGCGATTGCGGACGAGAGGCACAAAGCTATGAGAGATGCTATGAAGGCAGCCACGTTGAGGGCAGTCGATGTATCCATGTAATACACCTTGCCATCTCCAGCAACGACTTCCAACCCTCAGCGCTGCGAGGGCTGTGTTGTCGACGCACTCGTCTTGAAGGGGGCGGCCGGAACTCCAAGGGAGAGGCCGCGAGCTCCGGCCGCAGCGCATGGGTGCTTGTGTGCCGCACCGGTGCGTGGGCAGGCTCAGAAGGGAGCGCTCTGTTTTAGGCTCTGCTTCGATGTGTGGGCAGCAGTTCCTTCTCGCGCGAGGTCAGCCAGTCCTTTTCAGTAGATGGTTGATTGACCAGCGCTTCTGCGACGCCCTCGCAGGCGCTGCGTAGCTCCCCGAGCAGACCAGAAGGCACCTAGCCTGCATCGACGAGCCACCGAATCGAATCCTCAGCTCAACCAAGCCCTGAGGCCTTCTCCGCTAGTTGGAGAGGTGGCCTCGATCTTGTGAAGCAGAAAAGTGCGGCAGTCCTCAGGAGTCGGTCCACGTGTCACGACCCCTTGTGTCGCCCTCAGTGGCGGACGAGCCGACCTGTGCGCCGAATTCGCTAGGGCGACGGCTCGTGGAAGTAGACGGTGGCCGACCACCAGTCACCGTCGGCAGTGATCTCGTTCTGTACGACGACGTCCTGGACCTCGATGCCCGGCCGCTGTTCGATGCTGTCGGCGATGCGGCGTAGCAACGCCGGGACACTGTCCTGTCCTGGACCCACGGGATTGGCCTGCGAGAAGTGCCTGATGATCCACGACTCCGGTTCGGGCGGCATGGCGACAGTCTGCCAGTGCCCTCCGTCTCAGGTGACGGTCGCCGCGGTGAGGAAGAACGTGACTGCATAGGTGAACCGGCCCGCGTCGACGGCCTCGTCGAACTGGTCTTCGAACGCGCGAGCTTCGGCGGGTTCGACTACGCCGCGCTGAGCCGCTGTGGCAGCCCAACTGCGCAGGCCCAGAACGTTGTCGGCGGCGGCCGGGTCGCGAACCAGGAGCGTTCGGGGCTCGACGGCGATGTCGGCCAGACCGAGCGTGGCGAGAATGCCGGCGTGCTGGTGGGCCAGGGTGCCGTTGCGGAGGAGGACGTCGGCCCGGAACCGCAGCACACGTCGCGCCAGATCCTGGTCGGCGATGTCGAGCACCTGCGTGTCGTAGTCGGGGTCCGCGAGGACGATGCGGCCACTCGGCCGGACGACCCTGACGAGCTCCCCGATCGCGGCGTGGGGATCGGCGAGGTGTTGCACGGTGCGGTCGGACCAGGCGCCGTCGAAGGAGTCGTCGAGGAACGGCAGCCGGTGGGCGTCGGCGACGGCGCATTGCGTCAAGCCGCGCGCCTGCATGGCGGCAGCCATGGTGACGGCGCGGTCCACGGTCACCACGCAGGCGTCGTGTTCGTCTCGGAGGCGGACCGCGCTCGCTCCGGTGCCCGCACCGACCTCGACGTAGCGCCGGCCGGGCACCGGATGGAGCAGTTCGCGGACCCGATGCTGATACGCCTGGTAGAAGGGCTCGTCGGTGAGGCGATCGAGCACGCCGACCCACGAGTCCGGGTCTGACTGCCGGTCGACGTCGGTGAATCCGTGCACGATCTGGAGCCTATTGCGCCGCCGTCGGCTCTTGCGGCAACGGCGTGGGGTGCATCGTGAGGTGGATCAGCCCCTGCTCCTCGTGCACGGTGCCGCTCAGTTCGTAGGGATCGGCGGTGCCGACGTGGAAGACGAGTGTGACCCGATCCCGTACGAATTTCTCCGTGCCGGTGGGCCTGCCGAAGACGCCGGTGATGTGTTGCTGATCCATCCCTGCTCGGAGGGGAAGTCCGATCGCGTCGATCATGCGCTGAGCCGTCGCCTCCGGCAGGGCCGCGAGGTCGATCGCTACCGAACGCGTCACGCCGGGAGCCGATTCAAGACGAAGCCACTCGGTGAAGCCGGACGCCTCCCCGACCCAGCGACGCCCCAGGTACTCCCAGCCACGAAGCTCCTCCAGGTCTTCCACCGCCAGGAATTGGGCGAGGCGAAGTTGACCGAAGGCGTCATGCGAGATCCTCAACGAGTCGCCTCCGGCGTTATCTCGCCTCGGTGAACAGGGCGGCGTAGCGGTTCAGGTACAGCGGCCAGCCCTCGTCGTGGCCGACGCCGTCACGAACCGACTCCCAGCCCGGACCGTGCCGGTCCAGGTTGCGGTGCTCCAACTCGACCCGGGTCCGCCCCGGTGTCTCGGCGACGAACCGGACCTCGACCTCGCTGGCGTTCTCCAGATCCTGTTCGAGCTGCCATGCCGGGCTGATGTCCCAGCTGAAGACGAGCCGGTCCGGCGGCTCGAAGACGAGGATCCGCGCCCAGGCGCACTCGCTGCCGTCCTCGGCGCGGTCGTAGATGTGTCCACCGACCTTCGGCTCGAACACCGTCTCCGCGATCGGCGACGACAGCAGGTTGTGCTCCTTCGGCTTGAAGTCGCCGAACCGCTCCGTGAACACCGCGAAGGCGCGCTCGACCGGCGCGTCGACCACGATCTGCCGCCGTACCACCGCATCCGTTCCACTCATGATTCCTCCTCGTCAGGGCGCTCGGCGACGTCCTTGAAGCCGTCCAACGCGCGGCTCCAGTAGGTGTCGAGCTGATCTCGTAGGGCGGCCACGCCGGCGGGATTGAGCCGGTAGACACGCTTCGTGCCCGCCGTGCGGTCCGTCACGAGGCCGGCGTCCTTCAGCACCCGCAGATGCTGCGACACCGCCGGCCGGCTGACCGGCAGCACCGCGGCCAGCTCGCCGACCGCCCGCGGCTGCTCCGCGAGACACGCGATGATCGCCCGCCGCGTCGGGTCGCCCAGGGCGTCCCACCCGTCCTCGGTTCGGTAAGTGCCCACGAACGGTAAGCTACGGCTTACCATTGACGCTCGTCAAGCCTGAAAAGCAGGTCACTGTTGCCACAGGAACGCCGCCGCCGAGCACGGCCGGCAGCGGAATCCGTACCCGCAGCCACCGCCCCCGAAGTTGAAGCCGGTGCGGTGATCGTGGCCTTCCTCAAGCTGGACGACGAACGACATGGGCAGGGCGCAGGCGGGACAGGTGGGCGTCTGGTCGAACTGGAGCCACGCCGGCAGTCCGCCGAGTTGCCCGAGGACGTCTCGCAGTGGTCGGCCGGACTCACCGCGCCAGCGTTCGCGCGCCTCGTCGTAGCCGTCGGAGTCCCGCATCGGCACGTACGTGACGGCGGACGTCTCGGCCGCCAGGACGGTGTCGCCGGAGGGCACGGCAGGCGGAGCCAGCTCCCCGGAAGGGAAGACGAACGCGCGATTGCCGCCGGCGGTCGCCCCGCAGCCGGGCGGCCGATTGGAGTCACGTCCGTTGGTAGCCTGACGCGTCCGTACGACAGATGGAGTCTGCCCGATGCTCAGGATGGTGCTGCGGAGGCTGGGCGCGGCGGGCGCGGTCTGCGTGGTGGCCGCGTGCGGACCCTCTACCGCTGATCCAGCGGATCGTTCGGCGGGCGAAGCCGTCCCCTCTGCGGCCCAGGCGACCGGCATGCCCACCACCCGGAAGCCGTCCGCGGTTCCGGCGACCGGCGGCGCCGGCTACTCCGCGGCACTGTCGGCGCGGCTGGTGACCACGGACGCGCTGCCACCGGGGTTCACAGTGGACATCGCAACGGTCATGGCCCCGGATGCGGGCCGGCAGCGCCCCGGCCCCGAGGTGCCCTGTGCGGACATGATTCCGCTGTTGTCGGCCAACCGGCTGACCGGTACTCCGTCGGCGATGGCCGCTGCCACCGTCAGCTCCGCCGAGGGCCCCGACTACCCGTGGGTGGCGAACGAAGTGCTCAGGACGTACGCCGACGACGGCGCCCGAGGGGCGATGGCTGACCTGCGGACGCTCATCGGCCGGTGCCCCACCGTCGCGTCAGCGAGCCAGGACGGAGGCAGCTACCGTTTCGCGGTGGTGCCGGGGCCGCGACTGGGCGACGAGAGCATGCGCGTCGACGCCAGCACGACCTCCGGTTCGACCACGCTGGGATGGGACAGCATCCTCGTCCGGACCGGCACCACCCTGGTGACCGTTCATGAGCAGGGCAACGAGCCCGGCGGCGACGACCACCTCACCCGACTCGCCGAAGCCGCGCTCCGCAGCTACCAGACGACCGGACCCTGAACACCCGCGGGCGATCGGCGGCAGCTCACCGCGTCGCGCCGCCGAACCACCTGGTGAGAGCGTCGCCCAGCGTCCGCTGGTCGTCGCCGGTCCAGACCACGTGCCCGTCCGGCCGCAACAGCACCGCCGGCACGTCCAGCTCGTCGCCGGTGCCGGCGACGAGCCCGACCCGGTCGGCCCAGCCGTCCACCGACAGCTTCCCGGTCCCGTCGAGCAACAACCCGCCGCCGGTACGCATCAGCTCGTACAGGCGTCCCTGCGGCAGCGATACGTCGCGCAGCCGCCGCCCGAGCAGGGCGTGCCCCTCGCCGACGTCGTACCGGACGCCGATCGCCGTGACCTTCTCGATCAGGAAGCGGTTGACCTCGTCGAAGTCCATGAGCTGCGTCAGCACCTCCCGCACGGCCTGCGGCCCGGGCTCGTTCGTGGTGAGCAGCATCTGGGCGCGCGTGTTGGTCAGCACGTCGGCGGCGACCGGCCGCCGCTCGGACTCGTAGGTCTCCAGCAGGCCGTCCGGCGCCCACCCGTTCACGGCCGCCGCCAGCTTCCAGCCCAGGTTGAACGCGTCCTGGATGCCCAGGTTGAGCCCCTGCCCGCCCAGCGGCGGGTGGACGTGCGCGGCGTCGCCGGCCAGGAACACCCGCCCGATCCGGTAACGCTCGGCCAGGCGGGTCGCGTCGCCGAACCGGGACAGCCAGCGGGGGGAGTGCACGCCGAAGTCGGTGCCCGCGTACGCGGTCAGTTGCCGTTTGAAGTCGTCGAGTGTCGGCGGCACCGAAGTGACGTCGGCCGCCGGTACGACCACCCGGAACACGCCGGGCCTGCCGGACGGCCCGAGCCCGAACCGCTTCTCGGTGCGGCGTACCTCGGTCATGATCCTGGTGATCTCGTCCGGGGAGGCGGTCACCTCCATCTCGCCCAGCAGCGTGTCGACTGTCGACGGCTCGCCGGGGAAGCCGACGCCGAGCAGCTTCCGGACGGTGCTGCGCCCGCCGTCGCAGCCGACCGCGAACCGCGCCCGCAGCGGCTCCGAGGGCTCGCCGTCGAGGTGGACCGTCACGCCGTCGTCGTCCTGCTCCAGCCCGGTCACCGCGCGGCCGCGCCGGATCTCGGCGCCGACCTCGGCGGCGTGGTCGGCGAGCAGCCGGTCGGTGCGCGTCTGCGGGATGCCGAGCACGTACGGGTGGGCGGTGTCCAGATCGGCGGGCGCGGGCTTGTCGATGCCGGCGAAGAACCCCCGGATCGGATGCTTGCCGCCGTTGTCGAGGAACCGCTCCAGCAGCCCGCGCTGGTCCATCACCTCGATGCTGCGGACGTGCAGGCCGAGTGACCGCACGTACGGCGGCGGCTCGGCGTCCCGCTCCAGCACGAGCACGCCGACACCGTGAAGGCGCAGTTCGCTCGCCAGCATCATCCCGGTCGGCCCGCCGCCGACGACGATCACGTCAAACACACATGCCCCCGTGCCTCAGGTCAGGTGATCGTCGACTTGTCCGGTACGACGCCCCCGGACAACGACCGGATGCGCGCCACCAGCCCAGGGACGATCGGCCGTTGGTCGAACCGACCATATCCGCCGCCGTGACGGAAGGCCCGTGCCTCGAAGAACAGGCAGGCGCGCAACTCGTCGACGTCGTCGCCGAGTTCGCCGGTCCGCTCCCAGCGCTCGCGTACGGCCTGCGCGGTGGCGGCGAGCGCCTCGAAGCTGCCCCGCAACTCGTAGCCGTTGTATGTGTGCGCGAAGCTGAAGAATTCGCTGCCGGCGCCGTCGTCCGGCACACGTACCTGCTCCGCCATGGTCTGCTCCGGTGGTCCGAGGGCCGAGTCGGAGGCCGAGGCTACAACCGCCGGGCAAGGTCAGGTCGTGCGGCGCCCGGCGAGCTTTGTCAGCAGTACGAGGGCGCCAGCGCCGACGACGAGACCGACGACGGCGAAGGCGAGCGTCTGGAGCAGCCAGTGGGCATCACTGAGCAGCGACGTCGCCAGCCACACGCAGAGCAGGGTGGTCGGCATCGAGAGGGCCAGGGCCACCACGACGGCTGTCGTCCACTGCCCGGTCGTGGCCTCCGGGTAGGTGTTCCACCAGCGCTGCTTCGACCCCGTGCTCGGATCCATGGTGGACCTTCTACCCGGGCCGTTGCGCGGGCAATCGGGTCAGCCGCGGCGGAACGTGCGGCGGTAGGTGTCCGGCGGTACGCCCACGGTGCGCTGGAAGTGCCGGCGCAGTGTCGTCGCCGTACCCATGCCCGACGCCTCGGCGACGGCGTCGATGCTGTCGTCGGTGTTCTCCAGCAGCTCCTGCGCCCGCCGGATACGCTGCGTCGCCAACCACTGCGAGGGCGTGGCCCCGGTCGCGGCGGTGAAGTGCCGGACCAGGTTGCGGGTGCTCATGGTCGCCTGGCGGGCGAGGTCGGCGACGGTGAGCGGGTGGTCCAGCCGCGCCATCGCCCAGGGGAGCAGCGCGGCGAGCGGGTGGTCCTCGCGGGCCGGGACGGGTGTGGTGACGTACTGGGCCTGGCCGCCCGCGCGGTGCGGCGGCACCACCAGGCGGCGGGCGACCGCGTTGGCGACCGTCGAGCCGTGGTCGCGGCGGATCAGGTGCAGGCACAGGTCGATCGCGGCGGCCTTGCCGGCGGAGGCGAGCACGTCGCCGTTGTCCACGTAGAGCACGTCCGGGTCGACCTGGACGCGCGGGTAGCGGGCGGCGAGCGCGTCGGTGTGCGCCCAGTGGGTGGTGGCGCGCAGCCCGTCGAGGATGCCGGCGGCGGCGAGCACGAACGCGCCGGTGCAGAACGAGACCATCCGGGCACCCGCCTCGTGCGCGGCGCGGACGGCGTCGACCAGATCGGACGGCGGCTCGGCGTCGGTGTCCTCGATCGCCGGGACGATCACCGTGTCGGCGCGTGCCAGGTGGTCCAGCCCGTGGTCGGGCGTGACGGCGAACCGGCCGACGCCGACCGGGCCGGGGCCGCAGACCACGAGGTCGTACCAGGGGTCGGCCAGGCCGGTCGGGTCGCGGACGAAGATCTCGCAGGCCGCCGCCAGCTCGAAGTGCAGCATCCCGTCGGTGGCGGCGAGCGCGATCAGAGTCATGTCCGAAACTGTACGGGCATTGGCGTTTGCGCCACTGTCCCGGCCCTCGGATCCCGGCGAGGATCAGTTCAGTCGATCTTCGAGGGAGAGCATCATGCAGGTGGCGGTGTTCGGGGCGTACGGGCACACCGGGCGGTTCGTGGTGGCGGAGCTGCGGGAGCGGGGTTACGAGCCGCTGCCGGTCGGGCGCGACGCGGGCAAGCTGTCGGCCGCGTTCCCGGGGGAGGAGCACCGGGTGGCGTCGGTGGACGACCCGGCCTCGCTGGATCGGGCGCTGGCCGGGGCGGCGGCGGTGGTCAACTGCGCCGGTCCGTTCGCCTCGACCGCGGGTCCGCTGATCGAGGCCGCGGTGCGAGCGGGAATCCCCTACGTCGACGTGGCGGCCGAGATCGAGGCGAACCGGGACACGTTCGCCGACTACGCCGGGCGTGCCGAGGCCGCGGGCGTGGCGGTGGTGCCGGCCATGGCGTTCTTCGGCGGACTCGGCGACCTGCTGGTCACCGCCGCGATGGGGGACTGGACGGCGGCCGACGAGGCGCACGTCGCGTACGGGCTGAGCAGCTGGCACCCGACGGCCGGGACGGTCGCCTCCGGCGTCGTCTCACGCGAGCGCCGCGACGGCCGGCGGGTCCGCTTCACCGACGGGCGCCTGGTGTACGCCGACGGCGACCTGCCCCGGCTGGACTGGGAGTTCCCGGCGCCGCTCGGTGTCCGGCCGGTGCTCGGCGAGTTCACCATGGCCGACGTGGTGACGGTGCCAAGCCACCTGGACATCCCGGAGGTGTGCACGTACATGACCGTGAACGCGGCAGGGGACCTGGCCGCCGGGGACGCGCCGGCCGCTGTGGACGAGCGTGGCCGGTCCGCGCAGACGTTCACAGTCGACGTGGTGGTGCGCGCGGGTGACGCCCGGCGGCGGGTGGCGGCCCACGGGCAGGACATCTACGCGATCAGCGCGCCGCTGGCGGTCGAGGCGGTCCACCGGATCCTGACCGGGCGGACGCGGGCGACCGGCGTCGCCTCGGCCGGCCGGATCTTCGACGCGCCCGATTTCCTGCGCGCACTGTCGGCGCACCTCACCGTCGAGACGCTGCCGACCGCCTGACGTGCTTCCTGCATCCACGTCTGCCGATTGACAATGTTTAGATTCCAAACTTACTCTCGCGCTGGGCGGGTGCGCGCCCCGCCTTCCCCGTCCACGCGCCCCACCCCACCACGAAGGAACCACCATGTTCCGCTCTCCCCGTACCGCCCGATTGCGGGTCGGCCTGGTCGCCGCGACCGCCGCCACGCTCGTGACCGGCACCGCCGTGATGGCGACGAACGCCCAGGCGGCGGCCGGCTGCCGCGTCACCTACACGACCGCCAGCCAGTGGCCCGGCGGTTTCACCGCGAACGTCGACGTGACGAACCTCGGTGACCCGGTGAACGGCTGGAACCTGCGCTGGACGTTCCCGTCCGGCCAGCGGGTCACCCAGGCGTGGAGCGCCACGGTCACCTCCTCCGGCGCCGACGTCACCGCCACGAACGTCGGCTACAACGGCGCCATCGCCACAAACGGCAGCGTCTCGTTCGGCTTCAACGGCTCCTGGTCCGGCGCGAACACCGCGCCGACAGCGTTCTCGCTCAACGGCGTGGCCTGCACCGGCGGCGTCGGCGGAACCACCCCGCCGCCGACCACCACGCCACCGCCGACCACTCCGCCCCCGACCACCCCGCCGCCCACCACGCCACCGCCCACGACCCCGCCGCCCGCCGGCAACGCCATGGCCGCTGTCGCCGCCATGCAGCCCGGCTGGAACCTCGGCAACTCCTTCGACGCGGTCGGCGCGGACGAGACCGCCTGGGGCAACCCGCGGGTCACCGAGGCACTGCTCGACAACGTCCGGGCGCAGGGCTTCAACAGCATCCGCATCCCGGTGACCTGGAGCAACCACCACGGCGCCGCGCCGAACTACACGATCGACGCGGCCTGGCTCAACCGGGTACGCGAGGTGGTCGGCTGGGCGCTCGCCGACGGCTTCTACGTGGTGCTCAACATCCACCACGATTCGTGGCAGTGGATCAACACGATGCCCACCGACCGCGCAGGCGTGCTGAACCGCTACAACGCGCTCTGGACCCAGATCGCCGCCGCGTTCAAGGACTCCTCGCCGAAGCTGACCTTCGAGAGCGTCAACGAACCGCAGTTCACCGGCAGCTCCGGCGACGCGCAGAACGCCACGCTGCTCAACGAGCTGAACACCTCGTTCCACCGCATCGTCCGCCAGTCCGGCGGGAACAACGCCACCCGGCTGCTCGTCCTGCCGACCCTGCACACCTCCGCCGAGCAGGCCCGGGTGGACGAACTGGTCAGCACGTTCAACACGCTCAACGACCCGAACCTGATCGCCACCGTGCACTTCTACGGGTACTGGCCGTTCAGCGTGAACGTCGCCGGGGGCACCCGGTTCGACGCGACGGTCCAGCAGGACCTGACCGACCAGTTCGACCGCGTCTACAACGCCTTCGTCACCCGCAACATCCCGGTGATCATCGGCGAGTACGGGCTGCTCGGCTTCGACCGCCACACCGGCACCATCGAGCAGGGCGAGAAGCTCAAGTTCTTCGAGTTCCTCGGCCACTACGCGCGCAGCCGCAAACTGACCACCCAGCTCTGGGACAACGGCCAGCACTTCGACCGCACGTCCTTCGTCTGGAAGGACCCCGAGCTGTTCGCGCAGATCAAGTCGAGCTGGACCACCCGCTCCGGCACCGCGTCCAGCGACCAGGTGTACGTGCCGCGGACCGGCTCGATCACCGCCAAGAGCCTGACACTCAACCTGAACGGCACCACGTTCCAGGGGCTGCGCCAGGGCACCACCGACCTGGTCAACGGCACCGACTACACCGTCTCCGGCACCACCCTGACGTTCACCGCGTCGGCGCTGACCCGGCTCGTCGGCTCCCGCGCGTACGGGGTGAACGCCAACCTCCAGGCCCGCTTCTCCGCGGGCGTGCCGTGGCGCATCAGCATCATCTCGTACGACCCGCCGGTGCTCTCCAACGCGACCGGCACCACCGCCGCGTTCACGCTCCCGGCGCAGTTCCGCGGCGACCAGCTCGCCACGATGGAGGCGAAGTACGCCGACGGCAGCAACGCCGGCCCGCACAACTGGACCTCGTACAAGGAGTTCGACGTGACGTTCGCGCCGGACTACGCCGGCAACACGATCGCGCTGAAGCCGGAGTTCTTCGCCGAGGTCAACGACGGCCAGCGGGTGACGCTCACGTTCCACTTCTGGAGCGGCACGAAGCTGACCTACTACGTCACGAAGTCCGGCAGCACCGTCACCGGCACGGTGAGCTGACCGCGACGGCACGGCTCGCGGCGGTGGGCGCCGACACCGCCGCGAGCCGCGCCCCGGCACACGTTTCCGCAGGACCGATGATTTTCCCGGCCGGCACCGGTCGACAGAGGCATGAAGACGCTCACTCTGCAGACGCCCGAGGTCGACCTCGTCTACGACGTCCACGCCCCCACGGCGGCCGAGGGCGGGCACCGCCCCTTGTTCATGATCGGCCAGCCCATGTGCGCCGACGGCTTCACCACGCTCGCGTCGTACTTCCCGGACCGCACCGTCATCACGTACGACCCGCGCGGGCTCGGCCGGAGCGTCCGCAAGGACGGCCGGAACGACTCGCTGCCCGAGGTCCAGGCCCGGGACGTACGCGACATCGTCGACGCCCTCGGCGTGGGCCCGGTCGACATGTTCGCCAGCAGCGGCGGCGCGGTGACCGCGCTCGCCCTGGTGGCCGCGTACCCGGACGTGGTGACCACGCTGGTGGCGCACGAGCCGCCGCTGACCACGCTGCTCCCCGACGCCGAGGCGGCCGGCCGGGCCATGGCCGCCTGCCAGGAGGCGTACCGGAAGAACGGCTGGGGCGCCGGCATGGCGGCGTTCATCGGCCTGACGTCGTGGCGGGGCGAGTTCACCGACGACTACTTCGCCCAGCCCGCGCCGGACCCCGCCGCGTTCGGGATGCCGGCCGAGGACGACGGCAGCCGGGACGACCCGCTGCTCTCCGACCGGTCCGCGGCGGTCACCGTGTACCGGCCGGACGCCGACGCGCTGCGCGCCGCACCGACCCGCGTGGTGATCGCCGTGGGCGAGGAGTCGGCGGACACGCTCACCGCGCGGACGTCGGTGGCCACGGCCGAGCTGCTCGGCGGGCAACCCGCGGTCTTCCCGAGCCACCACGGCGGGTTCCTCGGCGAGGAGATGGGCCAGGCCGGGCAGCCGGAGGCGTTCGCGCGCCGGCTGCGGGAGATCCTCGACGCCTGATCGGGCTCAGGCCCGGCGCACCTCGGTGAGCATCGCGGGGTAGGGCCCGGCCGGTGTGCCGGGCCCGGCCTGGTCTGCGGGGACGACGTTCTCCATCCGCAGGCGCAGGAGGGCCGGGTCGGCGGTGTCGAGGACGATCCGCCATCCCCAGCCGCCGCCGTACTCGGCGCTCAGTTCGACAGCCGACACCCCGTCCGCCGCGCCGGTGAGCGTCATCGGGGTCGGCTGCTGGTGCCACGAGTCGCCCCACCAGGCGACGAGCGAGCCCGGCCGGTCGCCCGCGGCGATCACCAGCAGGCCGTCCTGCGGGCCGTCGTCGGGGTGGTCCCACGAGTACGACACGGTGGTCAGGTGCCCGCCGGCCGCGGTGGCGACTGTGAGCGCGGCGGGCGACTCGGCGAGCGGGTCGGAGGGCATCAGCCGGAAGCCGTTGGTGCCTGCCCAGGACCCGGTGACGTCGGTGAGAACCATCACCACAGGATAGGAACCAGGCCTGACACTGCCCCTCCACGCCGGTCCGGGGAGATCTTGGAAGATTTCGGCCCATATGAGGGCCGTTTGTCAACAAGATCTTCGGCGGCACAGGGTCAGGCGGAGAAGTTGTCGTCGGCGTCGCGGGCGTCCGCCTGGATGTGCTCGCCGGGGCGCTTGCCCCGGATCTCGTCCTGTTCGCGTACCCGGTCCGCTTCGGCGTGTTCGTCCTGGTTCAGGTCACCGAGCCGCGCCCGGGCCGGACCGGCCAGATCCTCCAGGTCGTTCTTCGCGCGCTCGACGCTCATGCCGCCTCCCCGGATCGTCGCGTCGCGGCCCTCGCCGCCTGCCGCGTCGCGTCCCCGCTGGCCCGGCCGGCAAACCGCCACCACCGGCCCGGCTCCGCCGCCTCGGCCCGAGCCGGCTGCGAGCCGCGACTGAGCCGGCCGCGCCGGGTGGCTATCCGGGCGGCATGCTCGCGGTCAGGTCCTCGGCGTGCCGCAGCGTGTCGGCCAGCGCGTCGCGCGCAGCGTCGTCCAGCGGGACCGAGCGGGCCTGCCGCACCAGCTCCCGCGCCGTCTCCGGCTCGCCGAGTTGCAGCGCCAGCTCCGCCCGGTAGACCAGCGCCTCCACCTGGACGGCCGGGTCGTCGGCGGCCTCCGGGCGGGCCAGCGCGCCGTCGAGGATCCGCGCGGCCTGGGCGGGATTGCCGCGCGAGTCGGCCTGCACCACCGCGTTGCCCAGCGTGCGGGCCAGGCCGCCCTTGTCGTCGGCCCGGGGTGGCTCGGCCCGGCCGACGAACCGGATCCAGTTGCCGCCGGGGTCGACGATGCTGAACCCGAAGTGGCCGTCCTGGTTGCGGCGGGGCCGGGGCCGGGTCATCCGGGGCACGCCGGAGACGAGCACCCTGCCGTACGTGGCACGCATGCCGTCGGCGAAGGCCCGGTGGATGTCGACCAGGTCGTCCACCACCACCAGGCAGGAGCCGTACGAGTCGGCGGGATCGAACTCCGGCATCCCGAAGAAGTGCAGATGGAGATCCTCCCGCCGCAGCGTGAGGTACGGGTTCGGGCGCTCCTGCCGGTACGTGGCCTCGAAGCCGAGCGCCTGGTAGAAGGGTGCCACGTCGTCCAGGGAGCGGCACGGCAGCAGTGGGATCGTCGTCTCGTTCGCCATGCTCCGAGCCTGGCGACCGAGGGTCGGCACGCGCACATGGAAATGTCCGATCGGCTGCCGGCCTCACCCGAACGGACACGGGGGCCGGTCCGCTGTGGACCGGCCCCCGTGCGGGGTCTCGCGTGGGGTCAGGGCTTCCAGGACCCGGCGGAACGGAAGCGGTGCTTGTACTCGACGACGCCGTTCTGGTCCTTCACGTCGAAGATGAGCTGGCCGCTGCGCTTGGAACCCTCGGGCAGGTTGGTGCCCGAGGTCATCAGCTTGCCGCAACCGGAGAAGGCGCCGCCGATGCCGCTCTCCTCGGTGCCGTCCGCGGCGACCCAGGTGAAGTAGAACGGGTTGATCGAGCCGGTGCCCTTGGTGATCTCGGCGGTCACGTCGGCGATCAGGAACATGCCGTTCTTCGGGCCGGGCATGACCTCGCTGCAGGCGGCGTTCCTGGTCCGGAAGTTGCCGACGGTGATCTCGATGGTGCCGCGGTCGTCGTTGACGACCAGCTTGTCGCCGGCCGGCATGTTGAACGTCTTGTCGTCGGTGTTGCCCGGCTGCGGCGTGCCGGTGGGAACGCCCGTCGGGGTGTCACCTGTGGGCTGGCCATAGGTGACGCCCGGCGTGGGCAGCGAGTCGATCGCCTCCTGGGTCTTCTTCGCGCCGCTGTAGATGGCGAAGATGCCGCCACCGCAGCACAGCAGCAGCAGGATCACCGCGATGATGCCGACCGTGATCCAGACGTTCTTGTTCGACTTCTTCGCCGGCGGCCCGAACGGCGCTCCGGGCGGTGGCGGGTACGCGCCACCACCCGGCGGAGGGTAACCGCCCGGCGGCGGGTACGCCCCGCCCGGCGGCTGGTACTCACTGCCCGGCGGCTGGTACGCGGCACCCGGGGGCTGGTACTCGGACCCCGGCGGCTGGTAGGCGGCGCCTGGTGCCTGGTACTCGAACCCCGGCGGCTGGTACGCCCCGGGCGAGGGCTGGTACTCGCTGCCCGGCGGCGGGTAGGGCGCGCCCGAGGTGGGCGGCGCCGGCGGGAACGCCGTGGTGGGAGCGGGCGCGGGCGGGTACTGCTCGCCCGGACCCGGCTGCGGGGGATAGGGCGCCCCGGAGGTCGGCGGCTGCGGCGGACCGGAGACGGGCGGCGCGCCCGAGACGGGCGGCTGCGGCGCGTCCGAAGGCGGCGGATAGGGCGCGCCCGAGGTCGGAGCGGGCGGCGGCGCGTACGGGCTGCCCGGCACCGGCGGCATCGGGGCGGTGGGGAACGCCTGCGTCGGCGGTTCCTGCGGCTGCTGGTTCGGGTCGGGTGACCCGGACGGAGGCTGAGGGTTGCTCACCGTACTCCTTGGGCGCCTTCGGAATTTTCAGTCGGAACGACGGTACAAGCCGGGCACAACCCGCCCGGCAGTGGCTCATCGATGTGGCAGGACGGCCGCGGTGCGGACCAGGTCGTCGTCCACGGCGAACCGTCCGGTCACCGCTGACGGCGGATCGGGCACCGGGGCGGCGGCGATCCGGGCCGGCGCGATCACCGCGTGGAAGGTGCCCGCCTCCGGGTCGAGCACGACGCGCGCGTCGGCGAAACCCAGCCACGTCCCGACCAGCGGGTGCCAGACCTTGTAGACGGTCTCCTTCGCGCTGAACAGCACGGTCGGCCAGGGCGTGCCGGACGGCAGCCGGGCCAGGTCCGCCTCCTCGTCGGGGCGGCACACCTTCCGCCGTACCCCGGCAGAGAGCGGCCGGTAGCGCTCGGCGTCGATACCGACGGCGCGCACGTCGGCGGCACGGGCGGCGGCCGCCGCGCAGTAGTCGCGGGTGTGGGTGATCGCGCCGACCACGCCGGGCGGCCAGATCGGGGCCCGGTCGGCGCCGGCCGGTACCGGCGTGGCGGGCAGGCCGAGCGCGCCGAGCGCCCGGCGGGCGCAGACGCGCCCGGCGGTGAAGTCACGGCGGCGGCCGGGCACCGCGCGCTCACCCAGGGCGGCCAGCTCGGCCGGGAGCAGGTCACCGGCCCAGTCGGCGGGGGCGGCCACCGCGACGGCGACCTCGGCCGGAAGCAGATCACGCACGAGAGGTGGATGACGGGGACACGCGGTGAACGTACCGTAACGCTTGGGCGTGCCGCTGCGCTGAAGGAACGTTGCGGGGAGGCAACCGGTCCATCACCACCCATTTCCGACTCGGAAGGAGCGGCCGATGACGCCTGGCGTGGAGGGCTCGGGGAGCACCGGCGGCGAGCACGTGCCGGTGACCCCCCACTGGACCTGCGGCTCGTGCGGTGACGACTGGCCCTGCGCCACGAAACGTCATCACCTGCTGCGCGAGTACCAGGTGGACCGGGCGTCGTTGAGCGTCTATCTCGGATCCTGCCTCGCCGCGGCGACGCAGGATCTGCGCTCCGTGCCGGTCACCGCGCTCCAGGACCGCTTCATCGGCTGGGTGCCGCGCGGCCCGCGTACCGCCGAGGCGTGAGCGCGTCCGGTGGCCGCCGCGTCGGGTTCGCGGCGGCCACCGGCTGCGGTCCTCAGGGGCGGCGGGGCCGCCGGGTGAGCCCGAAGCCGACCACGCCGGCCACGGCGGCGAGCACGCCGCCCACCGTGGTCCACACCCAGCGCGACCCGGCCTCCGGGAGCCAGCCGGTCAGGTCGATCTCCTCGTCGGCCACCGGCTCGGGCGTCGGCTCGGCGGTCAGCACGGTGCCGGCCCGGGTGTTCGGCACCAGCGGCGCGGCCAGTTCGCCGTCGTCGCCGGACGCGCCGCCCTCGTCGGTCGCGCCGACGAGCATCTCCACGTCGATCGGCAGGCCGAGGTCGGGCTCGGGCAGGTCGGTGACGGAGAGCCGGATGTAGTAGGTGCCGGGCAGCGGGTCGCCCGACCAGGGCTCGGCCCACGGCCGTACCCGCCGCAGCGTGCAGCCCAGCGCGACGCTCGTCGCCGACGCGTCGGCGGTGGGGGTCTGCGCGCCCGCTGTGCACGCCTGCCGGCGGCGCAGCCCGTCGAAGACGTCGATGGTCCAGGTGGACGCGCCGCTGCGTGACTTCGGGAACGTGACGGTGGCGGTCACCTCGTGCACCTGCCCGGCGTCGGCGCGGAACGACCAGTACAGGTGGTCGCCGGTCGACGCGCCGACCTGCACCGGCTGACCGGCGGTGACGGTCGTGGCGGTGAGGAACGAGGTGCCGGCCTTGGTCACCGTGGTCGCGCCCGGTGACGGGCTGGGCGCGGCCAGGGCCGCCGCCGGGGTGAGCGCGAGTCCGACGGCGGTGGTCGCCGCCGCGGCGCGGATCAGCGTACGCATGCTCAGTTCGTCCTCCACGTGTGCACCCACCAGCGGGTGAGCAGTCCGGCGAGCAGCCCGGTGAGCAGTCCGGCGAGCGTGAGCAGGAGCAGCAGCACCCAGCCGCGGCCGAGGTCCGGTCCGTCCGGCGCGGGGGAGGCGGCCACCACGTCGACTGTCAGCTCGACCGGCATGCCGGGACGGGCCTGGGTGCCGGGCTTGGCCGCGAACGAGTTGCTGACCACCAGGCAGACGGTCCGTGCGGCCTGCTCCGTGCCCGGCGTCGGCTCGGTGCTCGGGCCGTCCTCCTCCTCCTCTTCGGCGGCCGACCAGCGCAGCCCGGCGGAGACGACGTCGGTACGCCCGCTGCCGGCGTCGACGCCCCGGACCAGTTCCCGCCCGTCGGGCGCGGTGGCGCGCAGCAGTACGCCGTAGTCCGGGTTGACCGGGCGGTCCAGCGCGACGCTCACCGAGGCGCGCAGCTCCTGCCCGGGACGCACCGGCACCCGGTACCAGCGGTGCTCGGAGAACGCCTCGCGGTCGCTGTAGACGCCGGGGGCGAGCAGCGGGGCGCCCTCGCAGGCCGTGCCGCCGCCGACCACCGCGGGGGCGGCCGTGTACGTGTCCCGGGCGCGGTCGACCAGTTGCTTGATCCGGCCGGTCAGCTCGTCGGCGCTCTGCGCGGCGGTGTAGGTGCCGCCGGTCGCGCCGGCGATGCAGAGCAACTGCTTGCGTACCTTCTCGTCCGGCGCGAGGCCGAGCGTGTCGACCACCAGGCGGGTGCCCTGGGCGGCCAGCTCGCGGGCCACCTCGCACGGGTCGGGCGGCGCGCAGGTGTCCTCACCGTCGGTGATCAGCACGATCCGGCGGGCGGTGCTGCCGGTGCCCAGGTCCTGCGCGGCGGAGCGCAGCGCCAGCCCGACCGGGGTGAAGCCGGTCGGGCGCAGCCCGGCGACGGCGGCCTTGGCCTGGGTGCGGTCCACCGGGCCGACCGGCACGATCTGCTGGGTGTCCAGGCAGCCCTGCTTCTTGTCCTTGCCCCGGTAGGTGGCGCCGAGCACCCGGATGCCGAGCTGTGTCTCGTCCGGCAGGGCGTCGACCACCTCGTTGAACGCCTGCTGGGCGACGGAGATCCGGCTGCGGCCGTCGATGTCGCGGGCCCGCATCGACCCGCTGACGTCGAGGACCAGCTCGACCTTGGGTGGTTCGGCGACGGGCTCGGTGGTCTCGTCGTCGGCCCCGGCGGGGCTCGGCCCGATCATCGCGGCCGCCGCCAGCAGTCCGATGAGGACGGCCGTCGATCGTCTCTTGTTGATCACCGGGCGAAGTGTAGTGAGATCCACTTTGGAAGATCATCCGGGTCGCGGGTGCCCGTTCCCGGCGTCCGCCGGGGTCGTCACGGTCGCGCTCGGCCACCCACCGTTAGCTGCACCATGTAAACCTTTCGGCCGGTGGTGCACTCGTCGGAAATCTGACCGGCCCGCACCCGTTGTGCGGTTGCCGGAGTGTGGTTAAGCTCTGTCTTGCGCGCCCCAATCGCCCGCTTCCCCCGTGGCAGGCGATCGGGGCGCGCTTCTTTGTGCCGGGGCGCCGCGCAGTGCCCGGCGCCCCCCGCCTCAGATCCAGCGGCCGTCCAGCCACATCCGCGCCGACCAGTCCGCGTACGGCAGCACCCGGCCCACGAAGATCGGGTAGAAGTACGCGAAACACAGCGCCACGAGCAACACGTACGCGCCCGCGATGATCCCGCCCACCAGCCGGCGGTCGTGGACCTGTTGCGGGTCCGGTGGCGCGGCCGTGTTCGTCACCGGCGCCGGAGTGGCGATCGCGCCGAGCACGTAGACCACCGCGAGCACCAGGAACGGCACCGCCGGCGCGGCGTAGAAGGAGAACATCGTCCGGCCGTCGAGGGCGAACCAGAACCAGGGCAGCAGGCCGGCGGCGACGCTGAGAAGGATCGCGCCCGCCCGCCAGTCACGCCGGGCCAGACCGAGCCAGGCGGTCGCGGCGATCGCCGGCAGGAACGACCACCACAGCAGCGGCGTGCCCAGCAGCAGCACCTCCGAGGCGCAGCTCGGCGCGCCGCAACTGCCGTCACCGGACCAGTGGAACGCCACCGGGCGGCCGAGCAGCAGCCACTGCCAGGGCCAGGACTGGTACTTGTGCGGGTCGTCGAGCTGGGTGTGGAAGCCGTACGCGGCCTTGTGGTACTCCCACAGGTTGATCAGCGCCCCGACGAACGGGGTGTCGCTCAGCTCCGGGTTGTTCGGGTAGCGCTCCGCCAGGCGGTAGTAGCCGTCCTGCCCGAGCAGCCAGCCCGACCAGGTCGCGACGTAGGTCACGAGCATCAGCACGCCCGCCGCGAGCAGCCACGGCAGCTCGTCGAGCACGGCGTCGCGCCACGGCCGGCGTACCCCGGACGAGCGGCGGACGCCGACCTCCCAGAGCAGCACCAGCAACGCGAACGCCGGCACGAAGTAGAGCGCGCTCCACTTCACCGAGCAGGCGCAGCCGAGCAGCACCCCGGCCGCCAGCCGCCACCACGGCCAGTCCCGCCAGCCCGACGACGGCCGGCCGGCCCTGCCCGGCTGGGTCGGGTCGAGCCCGCCCTCCAGCGCCCGGGCCCAGCGCCGCCGCCGGGCGTCCCGGTCGAGCACCAGCGCGCCGAACGCGGCGAGCACGAACAGCAGCAGGAAGATGTCGAGGATGGCCGTGCGGGACAGCACCAGGTGGTAGCCGTCGAGCGCGAGCAGCAGGCCGGCCGCGCAGCCGAGCACCGTGGAGCGGAACATCCGCCGCCCGATGCGGACCAGCAGCAGCACCGACAGCGTGCCGGCCACCGCCGCGCCGAACCGCCAGCCGAACTCCGGCGAGGTCGTCATCAGGTGCCCCGGCACCGAGACGCCGCTGTCCGCGTCCTGGTAGCCGAAGGCCCACTCGCCGATGCCGATCATCCACTTGCCCAGCGGTGGATGCACCACGTACGAGGGGCCGTTGTCCTTGTAGTTCCACTCGAAGCCGCGGTCGATCAGCCCGTACGCGTCCTTGGCGTAGTAGGTCTCGTCGAAGATCTTCCCGGGCGGGAAACCGAGCCCCACGAAACGCAGGATCGCCGCGATGGCCACCACCACGGCTGTCGCCAGCCACGCCTGACCCCGGCCGATGCGGTCGTCGACGGTGGCGAGCCGGCGCCGCACGGCGGCGGCGAGCCCGGGCCCGGCGCCGTCGCCCCGGTCGGTGGTGGAAGGGCCCGGGTTCGCGCTCTGTGCTGTCGACGCACTCGTCACCCGGCGATCGTAGGCTGCGAGGGTGCCCGGTGGCGTCCGTCGTCTCCGAAATTGGTACGACCGTCGATGAGGGAGCGCACGCCGTGGGGGAAATGTCCGAGGTAGGGCGGCTCGTATTGCTCGGCGCGCCGCTCGGCAACCCGGCCGACGCGTCCGCCCGGTTCCGCGAGGTGCTGGCCGCCGCCGACGTGGTCGCCGCTGAGGACACCCGGCGGCTCACCCGGCTGGCCCGCGACCTGGACGTGACGGTGCCCGGCCGGATCGTCTCGTACTTCGAGGGCAACGAGGAGCGGCGTACCCCCGAACTGGCCGAGGTGCTCGCCGCCGGCTACACGGTCGCGCTGGTCACCGACGGCGGCATGCCGAGCGTCTCGGACCCCGGGTACCGGCTGGTCCGGGCCGCGCTGGACGCCGGGGTGCCGGTCACCGCGGCGCCCGGGCCGAGCGCTGTCACCACCGCGCTTGCGCTGTCCGGGCTGCCCTGCGACCGGTTCTGCTTCGAGGGCTTCCTGCCGCGTACCCCCGGTGCCCGCCGCTCCCGGCTGCGCACGCTCGCCGCCGAGGAGCGCACGCTGGTGTTCTTCGAGGCGCCGCACCGCATCGCCGGTGCGCTCGCCGACCTGGCCGAGGCGTTCGGCAAGGATCGTCCAGCCGCGCTCTGCCGCGAGCTGACCAAGACCTACGAGGAGGTCGTCCGCCGGCCGCTCGGCGAGCTGGCCCAGTGGGCCGCCGAGGGCGACCCCCGGGGCGAGATCACGCTCGTCGTGGCCGGCGCCCCGGCCACACCGGCGGTCCGGCCGGACGACGAGACGCTGCGCGCCGCGGTGGCCGAGCGCGAGGCGGCCGGGCTGTCCCGCCGGGACGCGATCACCGAGGTCGCCACCGCGTACGGGCTGCGGCGGCGGGAGGTCTACGCGGTGGTGCACGGCTGAGGCCGCCGGGCACCTACCAGGCGGCGGCCAGGAAACCGACCGTGATCAGCAGCGGGCCGGCCAGCGCCAGCCCGACCGCCCAGCGCCGCTGCCGTTCCTCGGCGAGCCGGGTCGCCCCGGTCCACCTGGCGATCCCGGCGGCGCAGCCGGCCACCAGGGCCAGCCCCAGCAGCCAGCGCAGGTGCCGTCCGGCGCCGGTGTCCGCGTAGGCGGTGGACCCGTCCGGCCCGGTCATCCGCGCGCGTAGCGAACTGCCGGTGTCGGTGTGCCCGGCCGGTACGCCGCTGACCCGTACCCCGTGGGCCTGGAACCGGTCTCCGTCGGCGGAGAAGATGCCCCGGCAGCGCTGGGTGAGCCCGCCGCCCGCGCACTGCGTGATCATCACGGTGCCGCCGGTCGAGTGCCCCACGGCCAGCCAGAACGGCCCGGCGCTCACCCAGGCGAAGAACGCGGCGAGCAGGCTCAGCGTCAGCAGCACGGCCAGACCGGCGGGCGGACTCGGCGGCGTGACCGGGCGGGCGCGTTCCCGCCGCGCGGGCGGCCGGCCGGGACGTGGACGGGGCTCGTCACGCAGCGGCGTGCCGTCCCAGTGCACCTCCTCGATCGGCGCCCAGCCGCCGGACGTGGCGGCCTCCCGCTGCCAGCGCGGCTGGCGCACCGGCACCCGGTTCGGCACCGCGTCGACCGGTGCGCCGGTGGTCGGCTCCACCTCCACCGGCAGGTCCGCCGGGTCGAGCCGGGGCTGCGGGGCGACTGGCCCGCCGGGCGGCGTGGGCCGCGCCGCCCGCCGGGTGGCGGCCGCCGACGGCTCGGGCGCCGCTGGTCTGCTGGTCACGATGTTCATTTCACACCGGTACGTCTGGCTTGTCGGGCAGCTCACTCCGCGTGTCGGCGACAAATCGGACGTACGGTCGGAGCGCACACCCCATTGGTTCGCGGCGCGCCCACGGCAATCACTAGGCTTGCTGCTCATGAGTCACGTTCTCGCCGCGGTCGCCTGGCCCTACGCCAACGGCCCGCGCCACATCGGCCACGTATCCGGATTCGGCGTTCCCTCCGACGTCTTCTCCCGGTACATGCGGATGGCCGGTCACGACGTGCTCATGGTTTCCGGCACCGACGAACACGGCACCCCGATCCAGGTGCAGGCCGACGCCGAGGGGGTCACCCCGCGCGAGCTGGCCGACCGCTACAACCGGGTGATCGCCGAGGACCTGCGGGCGCTCGGCCTGTCGTACGACCTGTTCACCCGCACCACCACGCGCAACCACTACGCGGTGGTGCAGGAGCTGTTCACCGGCCTGCACCGCAACGGCTACATCGTCCCGAAGGTCACCACCGGCGCGATCTCCCCGTCCACCGGCCGGACGCTGCCCGACCGCTACATCGAGGGCACCTGCCCGATCTGCGGCTACGACAGCGCACGCGGCGACCAGTGCGACAACTGCGGCAACCAGCTCGACCCGATCGACCTGATCGACCCCAAGTCGAAGATCAACGGGGAGACGCCGGAGTTCGTCGAGACCGAGCACTTCTTCCTCGACCTGCCCGCCCTGGCCGACGCGCTGCGGCAGTGGCTGGACACCCGCGAGGGCTGGCGCCCGAACGTGCTGCGGTTCTCCCGCAACCTTCTCGACGACCTCCAGCCCCGGGCCATCACCCGCGACCTGGAGTGGGGCGTGCCGATCCCGCTCGACGACTGGCGCGACCGCCCGGACAAGCGGATCTACGTCTGGTTCGACGCGGTCATCGGCTACCTGTCCGCGTCCATCGAGTGGGCCCGCCGCACCGGCGACCCGGAGGCCTGGCGCAAGTGGTGGTCGGCGGACGGGGAGGGGAAGGACTCCCGCTCCTACTACTTCATGGGCAAGGACAACATCGTCTTCCACTCGGTGATCTGGCCGGCGCTGCTCGGCGGCTACTCCGGTGCGGGCGCCCGCGACGGCGAGCCGGGCGAGCTGGGCCGGCTCAACCTGCCCACCGAGGTCGTCTCCAGCGAATACCTGACCATGGAGGGGCGGAAGTTCTCCTCCTCCCGCAAGGTGGTCATCTACGTCCGGGACTTCCTGGAGCGCTACGACGCCGACGCGCTGCGCTACTTCATCGCGGTGGCCGGGCCGGAGAGCAACGACACCGACTTCACCTGGGCCGAGTTCCTGCGCCGCAACAACGACGAGCTGGTCGCCGGCTGGGGCAACCTGGTCAACCGCTCGGTGTCGATGGCGGCGAAGAACTTCGGCGCGATCCCGCCGGTCGACCCGGCCGGGCTCACCGAGGCCGACCAGGCGCTGCTGGACACCGCGAAGGCCGGCTTCGCCACCGTCGGCGACCTGATCGCCCGGCACCGGCAGAAGCAGGCCATCGGCGAGGCCATGAAGGTCGTCGCCGAGGCCAACAAGTACCTCTCCGAGCAGGCGCCGTGGAAGCTCAAGGGCGAGGACGACAAGCCCCGCATGGGCACCATCCTGCACGTCGCGCTCCAGGTCGTCAGCGACGCCAACACGCTGCTGACCCCGTTCCTGCCGCACTCCGCGCAGAAGATCCACGAGCTGCTCGGCGGCACCGGCGTGCACGCGCCCATGCCGGTGATCGAGGAGGTCGACGACCTCGACGGCGGGCCGTCGTACCCGGTGCTGACCGGTGACTACACGGTCGGGGCGCGCTGGGAGTCCGTACCCCTGGAGGTGGGCCGGCCGCTCGCGGCGCCGAAGCCGGTGTTCCGCAAGCTCGACCCGTCCATCGTCGAGGAGGAGCTGGCCCGCCTGGCCGGCTGACCACGCACGCGTGACCGCGGCCCCGGGGAGATCCCCGGGGCCGCGGTCGTCCGCCAGGTCAGGCGGTCGCCATGCTCGGCTTGCCGATGAACTCCATGATGGCCTTGTTGACCTCGGTGGGATGGGTCCACGGCGTGCCGTGCGGCGCACCCTTCAGCGTGACCAGCTTGGCGTCGGACAGCATGTTCACCAGCCGCTGGCCCGTCACCGGGTACGGCAGCACGTTGTCCTTGTCGCCCTGGATGATCAGCACCGGCACGTCGATGTTCGGCAGGTCACCGCGGAAGTCGGTCTGCCAGGCGTCCACCGAGTCATGGGTGCCCTTGGCCGACGCCTGCGCGCCGATCTGCCAGTGCGCGTGGTACGCCTCGTCGCTGACCAGCTTCCCCCGGTTCTCGCTGGCGTTGAAGAACGCGTCGCAGAACTGGGTCAGGTAGGCGAACCGGTCCTGGATGATCGCCTTCTGGAACCCCTCGAACATGCTCTTGTCGACGCCCTCCGGGTCCTCGGGCGCCTTCAGCAGGTACGGCGCCAACGGGGCCATCATGACCGCCCGGTCCACCCGGTCCGACCCGTACGCGCCCAGGTAGCGGGTCACCTCACCGGTGCCCATGGAGTGCCCGACCAGGATCGCGTTGCGCAGGTCCAGCTCGGTCATCAGCACGTCCAGGTCGGCGGCGAACGTGTCGTAGTCGTAGCCCATGGCCGGCTGGGCGGAGTTACCGAACCCACGCCGGTCGTATGTGATCACCCGGTACCCGGCGTTCAGCAGCGGACCGCTCATCTTCTCCCAGGTCGCCCCGTTGAACGGGAAACCGTGGATCAGCACGACCGGCTGACCGGAACCGTGATCCTCGTAGTACAGGTCGATGGGTGCGGAGTTCTCCGTACCGACGGTGACGAAAGGCATGTCGGGATTCCCCCTCGCGCGGGTTTCTCGGACCCCCCACGCCTTCCCGACCTGCCCCCGTCTATTCGTGGCGGGCCGGATAGGGCAGGTCCACCATCCGGTCCTCGGTCAGCTCGCCGCCGGGCGCCCAGACCTCGTACACGCCGCGTTCCAGACACTGCGCGCCGGTCGCGGCCACCGCGTCCGGATCCGGGCGGCGCAGCCGCAACCGCAGCCAGCCGCCCTCCTCCCGCAGCACCAGGCACGGCACCCCGCGCCACACCGCCGTGCGCACCCGCCGGGCCGCCGCGTCCACCGGGTACCGGGCCGCCCGGGTCATCGCCAGCACCCGGAACCCGCCCGGCTGGTCGGCCACCGCCTCGTACTCCGAACCGGCGTACGTGCCGACGAGCCGGGTGGAGCGCGGCGCGTCGCCGGTCGGCACGTACTCCTGGTCGGCGGCCAGCCCGGGCACCGCGGCGAGCAGGTGCCGCCACTGCGGCCCGGCCAGGCGCAGCCAGCCCCGCTGCTCCGCCTGGTAGGTGTAGAGCACCACCTCCACCCCCTCGGCCGGGTAGGCCAGCAGCGTGGCGTTCGCCGGCATCGGCAGGTCGGCGAAGTCCCGGGTGACGAACTCCGGTACGAGCTGCGCGCTGCTCGGCACGAACCCGGTACCGAGCACCGGCGGCCCCAGCCGGTCCCGGGGCGGCAACGCCATGAGCCCTCGGTGCGCCGCGCCCACCGGCACGTCGTAGTCGGCCGGGTCGGCGGCCCGCCAGCGCAGCGCGTACGCCACGTCGCCGCCCTCCGAGTCGCCCCGCAGCACCGCCATCCCGGCCGGTGTCCGCAGGTGCGCCACGTCGTGCTCCCGGTAGCAGAAGCCGTGCGGCAGCCACCCGCGCACGTACCCGGCGAGCTGCCGGGCCGAGAGCACCTTCACCATCCGGGTACCGGGCCGGATCACCGCCGACGCCCGCACCGCGGCGAGCGTCGGATCGGCCGCCGCACCCGGCTGCTGGCTGAGCCGGTGCACGTACGCCCAGCCCCGGTCCCGGTGCACCGGCATCAGCAGCGGCGCGTCCGTGTCGTCGCCCGGCCCGGCGCCCCCGTGCACCGCGTCCACCTCGGTCGCGTGCACGAACCGGCGCCACGGACAGCCGCTGCCGGGCCGGGGGCACCACTCGAACCCGGGCGCCTCGTCGGCGCTGAACAACTCGTACGCCGCGCCCCGGGCGATCTCCTCGGCCGGGTGCACCCGGCCGCCGTACGTCACGCGCAACCCGGCCCGGTCGGAGGCGGGCCCGCCGGCCTGGTCGGTGACGGTCACTCCGGGACGCTAAGCCCGCCAGATGTGGGGCACGTGAACAGCCGGTGGCGGTCCGGGAACGCCGCACCGGGCCGGTGTGTGATGCTGGCCGCGATGACCGAGCAGACCGAGACCCGCAAGCAGCGCGCCGCCCGCCGGGCCGGGGAGTTCCCGCCCGCCCCCGAGCCGCTGCCCGTACCCGTGCTGGACAGCCACACCCACCTCGACATCACCGTCGGCGAGTTCGGCACACCTCCCGGCGGCGCCCCCGGCGACGACCCGGTGGCCGCCGCGATCGACGTCGCCGCCCGGGCCGGCGTGGACCGGCTCGTCCAGGTCGGCGTGGACGTCGACTCGTCCCGGTGGAGCGCCGACGTCGCCGACAAGTACGCCCCGGTGCTCGCCACAGTCGCGCTGCACCCGAACGAGGCGCCCCGGCTGGCCGACCTGGACGAGGCGCTGCGCGAGATCGAGACGCTCGCCGGGCGGGACCGCGTCCGAGGCGTCGGCGAGACCGGCATGGACTTCTTCCGTACCGGCGACGAGGGGCGGGCCGCGCAGGAGGAGAGCTTCCGGGCGCACATCGCCATCGCCAAGCGGCACGGCAAGGCGCTCGTCATCCACGACCGGGACGCGCACGCCGACGTGCTGCGCATCGTCGATGACGAGGGCGCCCCGGAGACCGTGGTGATGCACTGCTTCTCCGGCGACGCCGACTTCGCCCGCGAGTGCGTCCGGCGCGGCTTCCTGCTCAGCTTCGCCGGCACCCTCACGTTCGGCAGCGCCGCCGCGCTGCGCGAGGCCGCCGCCGTCACACCGCCCGCGCAGATGCTCGTCGAGACCGACGCGCCCTACCTCACCCCGATGCCGTACCGGGGACGGCCCAACGCGTCGTACCTGATCCCGCTGACGGTCCGCTTCCTCGCCGAGACCACCGGCACCGACCTGGACGAACTCTGCGCCACCATCTCCGCGACCGGCGACCGCGCGTTCGGGCCGTGGTGAGAGGATGCCCGGCGTGACCGGACTCCTCGGCCCGGCGGAGATCCGGGAACTCGCCGCGCGCCTCGGCGTCACGCCGACCAAGAAGCTCGGCCAGAACTTCGTGCACGACCCGAACACCGTGCGCCGGATCGTCACCACCGCCGGGCTCACCCCGGACGACGTGGCGCTGGAGGTCGGCCCCGGGCTCGGCTCGCTCACGCTCGCCCTGCTCCCGGTCGCCGCGCACGTGCACGCTGTGGAACTCGACCCGGCGCTCGCCGCCGCGCTGCCGGAGACCGCCGCCCGCTTCGCCGGTACGGCCGCCGAGCGGCTCACCGTCCACCCGGCCGACGCGCTGCGGGTCACCGCCGCCGACCTGGCCGGCCCCGCGCCCACCGCGCTGGTGGCGAACCTGCCCTACAACGTCGCCGTGCCGGTCGTGCTGCACCTGCTCGCCGAACTGCCCACGCTGCGCCACGGCCTGGTGATGGTGCAGAAGGAGGTCGCCGACCGGCTCGTCGCCGGTCCCGGCTCCAAGGTGTACGGCATCCCGTCGGTCAAGCTCGCCTGGTACGCCCGCTCCCGCGCCGCCGGCAAGGTCCCGCCGAACGTGTTCTGGCCGGTGCCCAACGTCGACTCCGGCCTGGTCGCGTTCACCCGGCGGGAGCCGCCCCGGCCGGACGTACCCCGGAAGGCCGTCTTCGCGGTCGTCGACGCCGCGTTCGCGCAGCGCCGCAAGACGCTGCGCGCCGCCCTGGCTGGCTGGGCCGGCGGCGCGGACCGGGCCGCCGCCGCGCTCACCGCCGCCGGTGTGGATCCGGGCGCACGGGGCGAATCGCTCACCGTCGAGCAGTTCGCCGCCATCGCCGCGTCGGCCCCGGACGCCCCCGGCGGCGAGCAGTAGGCTGGCGCCGTTGTCCGACCCCTCGCCGAGGAGCTGACCGTGCCGAAGCCGTTCGACATCCGCCCACGACCGGTGGAGTCCGCCCGGTGACCGAGGCATGGCGACCGGAGGACGAGGACGGGCAGCGGCGCGGGTCCAGCGGCCCGGTCAAGGTGCGGGTGCCCGCCAAGGTCAACCTGCATCTCGGTGTCGGGCCGCTGCGGCGTGACGGCTACCACGAGCTGAACACCGTCTACCACGCGATCTCCATCTACGACGAGCTGACCGCCCGTCGCGGCGACACGCTCACCCTCACCATGGAGGGCGAGGGCGCCGGAGAGCTGGCGCTGGACGACACCAACCTGGCGCTGCGCGCCGCCCACGCGCTCGCCGGCTACGCGGGCGTCGCCCCGCACGCCCGGCTGCACCTGCGCAAGCAGATCCCGCTCGCCGGCGGGCTGGCCGGCGGCAGCGCCGACGCCGCCGCCGCGCTGGTCGCCTGCGACACGCTCTGGGGCACCGGGCTGTCCCGCGACGAACTGGCCGGCATCGCCGCCGACCTCGGCTCCGACGTGCCGTTCCTCATCCACGGCGGCACCGCGCTCGGCACCGGCCGGGGCGAGGCGGTCAGCCCGGTGCTGGCCCGCCCCACCTCCTGGCACTGGGTGGTGGCGATCGCCGACGGCGGCCTGTCCACCCCGGCCGCGTACCGGGAACTGGACCGGCTGCGTGACGCCGGAGCCGCCGGCACGCCGCTGGGCAGCACCGACGCGCTGCTCGCCGCGCTGCGCCAGCGCGACCCGCGGGTGCTCGCCGCCACGCTCGGCAACGACCTCCAGGACGCCGCGCTGACCATGCGCCCGTCGCTGGCCGAGACGCTCAAGGCCGGCGAGGCGGCCGGCGCGCTCGCCGGCATCGTCTCCGGCTCCGGGCCCACCTGCGTCTTCCTGGCCACCGGTGAGTCCGACGCGGTCCGGATCGCCGCCGAGATCACCGCCGCCGGGGTGTGCCGGGAGGCCCGCGTCGCGCACGGTCCGGTCGCCGGCGCCCGCGTGGTCTGACGCCCCGTACCCTTGACTCAGGCGTCCCGGGCCCCCGGGACGCCTGAGTCGTGAGGGGTGGGTCAGTGGCCAACATCGTCAACCTGGACCGGGTGTCCAAGGGGTACGGCGCCGCGGGGCCGCTGCTCACCGACGTCTCGCTCGGCCTCGACGACGCCGACCGGGTCGGTGTGGTCGGCCTCAACGGCGCCGGCAAGTCGACGCTGCTGCGCCTGCTGACCCGCACCGAGGAACCCGACGACGGCCGCGTCACGCACCGCCGCGACCTGCGGGTGGCCTGGCTGCCGCAGCGCCTGGACCTGGCCCCCGAACTGACCGTGCGGGACGTGGTGCTCGGCACCGCCTGGCTCGGCGAGAGCATGGGCGCCGAACACGAGTGGGCCGGCGACGCCGGTGTGCGCGCCATCCTCGACGGCCTCGGCATGCCCCACCTCGGCCTGGACACCCCGGTCGGCCCGATGTCCGGCGGGGAACGCCGCCGCGTCGCGCTCGCCGCGCTGCTGGTCCGCGACGCCGACCTGCTCGTCCTCGACGAGCCCACCAACCACCTCGACGTCGGCGGCGTCGACTGGCTCGCCCGGCACCTCGTCACCCGCAAGGGCGCGCTCGTCGTGGTCACCCACGACCGCTGGTTCCTCGACGCCGTCTGCACCAGCACCTGGGAGGTCGCCGACCAGACCGTCCGGGCGTACGAGGGCGGCTTCGCCGCGTGGACGCTGGCCCGGGTCGAGCGGCAACGCGTCGCCGCCGCCACCGAGGCCCGCCGGCAGAACCTGCTCCGCAAGGAGATCGCCTGGCTGCGCCGGGGCGCTCCGGCACGCACCTCCAAGCCCAAGTTCCGCATCGACGCCGCGAACGCGCTCATCGCCGACGTGCCGGAACCCCGCGACACCATGTCGCTGCAACGGCTCGCCACCGCCCGGCTCGGCAAGCAGGTGTACGACCTCGAACACGTGCGGCTGTACGCCGGCCCGAAGGAGATCCTGCACGACACCACCTGGCAGGTCGGTCCCGGCGACCGGGTGGCGATCCTCGGGCGCAACGGCGCCGGCAAGACCACCCTGCTGCGGATGCTCGCCGGGGTGACCGGCCCCGACGGCGGGCGCTTCGCCGCCGGGCAGACCGTCCGTCCGGCTTTCCTGTCCCAGGAACTCGCCGAACTCCCCGGCCACCTGCGCGTGCTGGAAGCCGTCGAGGAGGTGGCCCGGCGCGTGCAGTTCGGCGACCGGGAGATCAGCGCCTCCCAGCTCGCCGAGATCTTCGGCTTCGACGACCGGCGGCTCTGGACCCCGGTGAGCGACCTGTCCGGCGGCGAGCGCCGCCGCCTGCAGATGCTGCGGCTGCTCGCCGGGGAACCCAACGTGCTGCTGCTCGACGAGCCCACCAACGACCTGGACACCGACACGCTCGCCGCGTTGGAGGACCTGCTCGACTCGTGGCCCGGCACGATCGTGGTGGCCAGCCACGACCGCTACCTGATCGAGCGGGTCACCGACGTCGCGTACGGCATGTTCGGTGACGGCCGGCTGGTGCACCTGCCCGGCGGCGTCGACGAGTACCTGGAGCGCGCCGCCGCGGCCGGCGGCCCGGCGCCCGCCGACCTCACCCCGGCCACGGCGGCGCCGGCGCGCGAGGGCATGTCCGCCGCCGAGGTACGCGTCGCGAAGAAGGAACTCAACCGGCTGGAACGGCAGATCGCCAAGCTGGAACAGAAGGAGGCGGGCCTGCACGAGCAGCTCGCCGCGAACGCCACCGACTACGCCCGGGTCGCCGAGTTGGACGCCCAGCTCAAGGAGGTACGGGCGGAGCGGGACCGCACCGAGGAGACCTGGCTGGCTCTCGCCGAGGAGCTTCCGGCCGGCTGACCTGCCGCCGGGGTGGGGGGTGTGCGGCGTCACTGACCGGCGTACGGGACAATCACCGGTGGAACCCTCGTCCGAACGGTCTTTTGGAGACGCAGAGATGGCCCACACCCCCGTCAACCACCCCGCGCGGCCGATCTACCGGGCGATCGGCGGGATCGTTGGTCTGTACTTCGTCGTCTTCGGCGGCCTCGGCATCATCGCCAGCGCCGGCAACGACTTCCTCGCCCAGGACGACACCAAGGTCCTCGGCCAGGGCACCAACATGGCGTTCTCGCTGTTGTCGGTGCTGTTCGGCGTCGTGATCCTGGTGGGCACCGCGATCGGCCGCAACCTCGACGTGGCGATCAACCAGTGGCTGGCCTACACGCTGATGGTGATCGGCCTGGCCGCGCTGGCGTTCCTCCAGACCGACGCCAACATCTTCAACTTCTCGATCATGACCGACGTCGTGGTCCTGACCCTGTCCCTGGTGCTCCTGATGGTCGGCATGTACGGCAAGGTCGGCTCCGACGACGAGCACGAGGCCTGGCAGAAGGCCCGCCTGGTGCTCTGATCCCGCCCTCGTACCGAAGGCCCGGCGCGCCGCGCCGGGCCTTCGGTGTTTTCCGGACGCGCGCGGACACGTCAGGCGACAATTGCCCCGAATCAGTCACACGGCTGGAGGGCAACATGGCGCACTTCCCGGTGAACCACCCCGCGCGGCCGCTGTACCGGGTGCTGTCCGGGCTCATCGGCCTCTACATCCTGGTCTTCGGCGTCTTCGGCGTCTTCCAGACCTGGGGCGAAGGGCTGTTCGGCCGGGACAGCGACTGGGCGCTCGGACTGCGCACCAACCTGGCCTTCTCGCTGGTCTCGGTGGTCTTCGGCGCGGTCCTGCTGGTCGGCGCGTCCCGCCGCGACAACCTCGGCCACTACATGAACCTCACCGCCGGGGTGGTCTTCCTGGTCACCGGCATCCTGATGATGTCGGTGCTCCAGACCTCGGCGAACTTCCTCAACTTCTCGATGTCGACTGTCATCGTGTCGCTGCTGTTCGGGCTGGTCCTGCTCGCCACCGGCCTGTACGACAAGGTCGGCACACCCGAGCACGCCGAGGAGGAACGGCAGCGCCGCTACCACCCCATCGGGGAACGCTCTCGGTGACCGGCGCCCTCGTCGCCACGACGGGCGCCGCGGCTCATTGGAGCGTCGGGCGACCGCCGTCGGCCTGGTCGGTCCGCGGGTCGTGGAGCGCGCGAAGCGCGTCGAGTGCGACAGCGGTGAGAACGCCACGGCCGACACCGGCGCGGCCGAGCAACTCCATCCCCCGGGTGACCGCGACGAAGTAGACCGCCAGTGACTGCACGTTCGCGTCCTCCGGGAGATCCCCATTCTCCCGGGCGTGTTCCAGGCATCCGGCGTAGACCCCGGCGAGCTGCTCGATGCCGGCTTTCGTGACGGTCGAGAGCGGGTCCTCCTCGCCTGTCGACTCGACGAGCGCGCGCGTGGTGAGTGAGACCCGCCGATCGCTGCTGCTGAACTCGATCGCCATGCGGAGCATGTGCCCCCGGATTCGTTCCAGCGGCGAAGCGCCGTCGTGCCCGAGCGCTTCCGAGACGGCGCGCGTCGCCTCCTCCCGATCCTCGGAGAGCGCCCGGAGGAACAGTTCCCGCTTCCCGCCGAAGGCGTTGTAGAGGCTCTGCTTGCCCAGGCCGGTCGCCCGCACCAGGTCGTCGAGGGTCGAGGCGGCGAGGCCGTGCACGGCGAACACCTCACTGGCGCTGCTGACGACATCGCTCTCGACGAACTTGCGGGGACGGGGCACGGGGGAAGCCTACGTTATTGACCATCCGGTCAAAAACTTGCTAGCGTGGGCGGCGCACATCGACGAGAACTGTTCCCGCGGTGGCACGACAATCGAGGACGGGCCGAATGAAGAGCAACGAAGAGATCGTTCGCGAGGCGTACCGGCTGGCGGAAGGGGATGTCCTCGACGGGCCCGGCTTCCGCGCCCTGTTCACCGAGGACGGAACGTTCAACGACATGCCCAACGGGCTGACTTTCCGCGGGGACCAGATTCCGCAGGCGCTGACCGGCTTCGCCGGCGTCTTTCCCGACGTCCACCGCGAACTGCTCGACGTGCATGCTCTCGGTGACGTCGTCGCCGTCGAACTACGAATTCAGGGCACCCACCTCGGCGGTTTCCCCACGCCGGCCGGCGAGATCCCGCCGACCGGCAACCGGATCGACGTGCCCACTGCTGATCTCTGGCATCTGCGGGACGGAAAGATCGAAAGGTTCGACTGCTACAACGCGGCGAACGTGCTGCTCGCCCAGATCGGTGCCGGCCCCGACTTCGACTCGGCGATCGCGGCCGCCGCAGGGGCGTAGTGCCACCACCGCACCGCACGGCCGAGGATCCGGCTCACGTCCCGATCGGCCCCGGCTTCGAGGCCAGGTGGGACAACCCGTTCCAGGCCAGATTCACCAGGTGCGCCGCCACCGTCTCCTTGCGCGGCTTGCGCACCTCCAGCCACCAGCGGCCGGTCAGCGCCACCATGCCCACCAGCGCCTGCGAGTAGAGCTCCGCCAGCTTCGGGTCGTAGCCCCGGATGGAGAACTCGCCCGCCAGGATGTGCTCCACCTGGTGCGCCACGTCGTTCATCACGCTGCTGAAGTTGCCCGTCGCGGACATCAGCGGGGACTCCCGGACCAGCACCCGGAAGCCGCTGGTCTCCTCCTCGATGTAGGTCAGCAACGTCAACGCGGCCTGCTCCAGCAACTCCCTCGGATGACCTGCGGTCAGCGCCGTGGTGATCCGGTCCAGCAGCGAGCGGACCTCCCGGTCCACCACCACCGCGTAGAGCCCCTCCTTCCCGCCGAAGTGCTCGTAGACCACCGGCTTGGAGACCTTGGCGCGCGCCGCGATCTCCTCGATCGAGGTCGCGTCGAAGCCCTTCTCGGCGAAGATCTGCCGGGCGATCGAGATCAGCTGCTCGCGCCGCTGCGTCGCGGACATCCGTACCCGGGAGGGCTTCGTCGCCGGCACGGGCCGCCGACGGGTGCGGTCGTTGCCGGAAACGTCGGTCACCCGTCCATCCTGCCAGGCGCGACGCTCGCGGTCAGACCGGCCGCTGTCGTACGCACGTTCTAATCTGCGCCGGTGACCGACCCCCTCGCCGCCGAGGCGCGGCGCCTACGTGTGGACGAGCAGCTCTCCGTCGCCGAGATCCGGGTTCGCCTGGGCATCGGCCGCGACCGGGTGTACGCGCTGCTGCGCGGCATCCCGCCGCCCGAGTGGACCCGCCGGCCGCGAGCCCGCGACGACGCCCGTGCCGAGGCCCTGCGGCTGCGCGCGGTGGGCCGATCGGTCAACGAGATCGCGGCGCGGCTCGGGGTGGCGAAGTCGACCGCCTACCAGTGGGTGCGGCACCTGCCGCTGGACCCGGACGACGAGACGGCCGAGCGGCGCCGCGAGCACTCGAAGGCGATGACGGAGGCGCGCTGGAGCGCGTACCGGGAGACGCGGGACGCCGCGCGGGCCGCGGAGCAAACCCGCGCCGCCGGTGTGGTCGGCGGTCTCGGCGAACGGGACCTGCTGATGCTCGGTGCCGCGATCTACTGGTGCGAGGGAGCGAAGTCCAAGCCCTGGCGGCCCCAGGGCCGGTTGGAGTTCGTCAACAGCGATCCCGGGCTGCTCGCCCTGTTCCTCGCGTTCCTGGCCTGCTGCGGGATCGAACGCGACGTGCCGGCCTATCGGCTCCTGATCCACGAGTCCGCCGATGTCCCTGCGGCGGAACGCTGGTGGGTGGAACGGCTGACCCTTCCGCCGGAGCGGTTCGGCCGGGCGACCCTCAAACGGCACAATCCGGCGACGGTACGGCGGAACAACGGCGCTGACTACCGCGGTTGCCTGGTGATCACCGTGCCGCGCAGCCGGTGGCTCTACTGGCGCATCGAGGGTGTGATGACCGGAGTCGGGCGCGCTGTGGAACAGGCGTGGGATGAGTGATCAATCGGATGCCACTGGCGGCAGCGGTCGGCGTGGGTCGCGGCGTCTGCCCCGATCCGAGACCTCCCGAGGTGGACGACACCCGCTAAGCTGTCTGCGTCCCTTCGGCCGTGGTGTAACTGGCAACACCCAAGATTTTGGTTCTTGTGTTTCAGGTTCGAATCCTGGCGGCCGAGCAATTCCAGGTATAGGTGCCCTTCTTGGGGTACGCGGCAACCTGCGGGCTGCTCTGGTTAGCATGACCGCGAGACTGTCGCCGTCCCGACGGGAGCCACGTCGTGTCCCAGCCCCACCTCCGCACCGTTGTCGTGCTCGCCGCCGGTGAGGGCAAGCGGATGAAGTCGTCCCTGCCCAAGGTGCTGCACCCGCTGCTCGGCCGTACCCTGCTCGGTCACGTCCTCGCCGCGGCCGGCCCGCTGGGCGCGGACCGCACCGTGGTCGTGGTCGGCCACGGCGCCGACCAGGTCCGGGAGCACCTGACCGAGGTCGCCCCGGGTGCCACGCCCGTGCTCCAGGAGCGCCAGCTCGGCACCGGGCACGCGGTCCGCATCGCGCTGGACGCGGTGCCGGACGCCACCGGCACCGTGGTGGTGATCAACGGGGACGTGCCGTTGCTGCGGCCGGAGACGGTCCAGGCGCTCGTCGAGGCGCACGAGGACGCCGCCGCCGCGGCGACGGTGCTCGCCGCCGAGGTGCCCGACCCGACCGGCCTGGGCCGGATCGTGCGGGACGTGCAGGGGCAGCTGGAGCAGATCGTCGAGGAGCGCGACGCCACCCCCCAGCAGCGCGCGCTGCGGGAGATCAACGCGGGCATCTACGCGTTCGACGCGGCTCGCCTGCGGGAGGCGCTGGGCAAGCTCTCCACCGACAACGACCAGGGCGAGGAGTACCTGACCGACGTCTTCGCGCTGCTGCGCGACGCCGGTGAGCCGGTGGCTGTGCACTGCGCCGCCGACCACGTGGAGACGCTCGGCTGCAACGACCGGGTCGAGCTGGCCGCGCTGCGCCGCCTGCTGCGGGACCGGGTGAACGAGGGCTGGATGCGGACCGGCGTCAGCATCCTCGACCCCCACACCACCTGGATCGACGTGACGGTGACCGTCGAGCGGGACGCGGTGATCGACCAGAACACCCAGCTCCAGGGCGCCACGACGGTCGGCGAGGGCGCGCTCGTCGGCCCGGACACCACGCTCGTGGACACGGCGGTGGGCGCGGGCGCGAGCATCGTGCGCAGCCACGCGCTCGGCGCGGAGGTGGGCCCACAGGCGAGCGTCGGCCCGTACGCGTACCTGCGGCCGGAGTCGCGGCTGGGCCGCAAGGCGAAGGTCGGCACGTTCGTGGAGACCAAGAAGGCGTCGATCGGTGACGGGTCGAAGGTGCCGCACCTGTCGTACGTGGGGGACGCGACGATCGGCGAGCACAGCAACATCGGCGCGGCGACCGTCTTCGTCAACTACGACGGGGTACGCAAGCACCACACCACCATCGGCAGTCACGCGCGTACCGGGGCGGACAACATGTTCGTGGCGCCGGTGCGGGTGGGCGACGGAGCGTACACCGCTGCGGGTTCGGTGATCACCGGGGACGTGCCGCCGGGTGCGATGGCGGTGGCGCGGGGTCAGCAGCGCAACGTGGAGGGCTGGGTGCTGCGCAAGCGGGCCGGCACGGACGCCGCGGAGGCGGCGCGGCGGGCCGGTGAGGGTGCGTCGGACACGGGCGGCGCCGCAAGCGAAGGTGACTGACTCCACGGCGGCCGCCGGGCCGTGGGTGGATCGCTGAACCGGGGGCATACTGCAACCGAACAGTCCCCGGCCCACCGCCGCCGGGTACCACCGACATACGGGAGCAGACGGGCCCATGGGCAGCATCGTCGCCGAAAACCGCAAGAGCCTGATGCTCTTCTCCGGGAGGGGTTTTCCGGAGCTGGCCAAGGAGATCGGTGAGGTGCTCGGCGTCGCGCCGACGCCGGCCGACGCGTACGACTTCGCCAACGGCGAGATCTTCGTACGGTACAAGGATTCGGTCCGTGGTTCGGACGCCTTCGTGGTGCAGTCCGTGACGCACGGCGTGAACACCTGGGTCATGGAGACCCTGATCATGGTCGACGCGCTGAAGCGCGGCTCGGCCAAGCGGATCACAGTGGTGCTGCCGTTCTACCCGTACTCGCGGCAGGACAAGAAGCACCGCGGCCGGGAGCCGATCTCGGCGCGGCTGATCGCCGACCTGTTGAAGACCGCCGGTGCGAACCGGATCCTGACCGTGGACCTGCACACCGCGCAGATCCAGGGTTTCTTCGACGGCCCGGTGGATCACCTGTTCGCGATGGACGTGCTGGCCGAGTACGTGGAGCACAAGTACGCGGGCCGGCCGATGACCGTGGTCGCGCCGGACTCGGGCCGGGTACGCGTGGCCGAGCGCTGGACCGACCGGCTGGGCGGCTGCCCGCTGGCGTTCATCCACAAGACCCGCGATCCGCTCAAGCCGAACCAGGTGGTGGCGAACCGGGTCGTCGGTGAGGTCGAGGGCCGGGTGTGCCTGATCGTGGACGACATGATCGACACCGGTGGCACGATCACCAAGGCGGCGGACATCCTCAAGGAGCAGGGCGCGGCGGAGATCGTGGTCGCCTCGACCCACGCGCTGCTGTCCGACCCGGCGACGGAGCGGCTGAAGAACAGCCCGATCAGCGAGGTCGTGGTGACGAACACGCTGCCGCTGCCGTCGGAGAAGCAGCTGGACAAGCTGACCGTGCTGTCGATCGCCCCGCTGCTGGCCCGGGCGATCCGGGAGGTCTTCGACGACGGGTCGGTGACCACCCTGTTCGGTGGCCTGAGCTGAGCGCGCCGGTCCGGTCGCCGGGGTGTCTCCGGCGGCCGGGCCGATGCCCTGCGCAAGCGGCCGGGCGGTGATATGGGGGACTGCCGGAGAGCCGGGAATTCCCTCGGGTAGACTGGTGCGGTTGCCACGGCGAGGGTGCCCGGCGGGCTGCTGACAAGCACCGCACGGAGGCGCCGTCATCGACGCGGTGCTCCGGGCGGTCGTTCATGACCCTAGCCCCAGCGAGCCCCTCGCCCCAGCACCGCCAGACGACAAGCCGCCGCAGCGAAGCATCAGGAGTTTCCCCGTGTCCGAGGTAAAGATCAGCGCCGAGCCCCGTACCGAGTTCGGCAAGGGTGGTGCCCGTCGTACCCGCCGGGCCGGCAAGGTGCCCGCCGTGCTGTACGGCCACGGCGAGAAGCCCAAGCACATCGCGCTTCCGGCGCGGGAGTTCGCCGCCGCGATCCGCAAGGGCGGCGCGAACCAGCTCTTCGCGATCGAGGTCAGCGACGGCACCCAGGTGCTGGCGCTGCCGAAGGCGATCCAGCGTGACCCGATCAAGGACACCTTCGAGCACGTGGACCTGCTGCTGGTCCGCCGCGGCGAGAAGGTCACCGTCGAGGTCCCGGTCCAGCTGACCGGTGAGGCCGCGAAGGACACCCTGATCGTGCACGACCACGACACGCTGTCGGTGACCGCCGACGCGACCAAGGTGCCGGACCACCTGGAGGCGTCGATCGAGGGCGCCGAGCCGGGCACCACGATCACCGCCGCCGACGTCGAGCTGCCGTCCGGCGTCGAGCTGGCCACCGACGAGGAGACCGCTGTCGCCTCGGTGACCGCCGCTCCGACCGCCGAGCAGCTCGAGGCCACCCTCCCCGAGGTCGAGGAGGCCACCGAGGAGGCCGAGGCCGAGGTCGGCGAGGAGACCGCCGAGGGTGCCGAGGGCGCTCCGGCCGCCGAGGGCGAGGAGGCCCCGGCCGAGGCGAAGACCGAGGCCTGACCGGTCCGCAAGGCTGTGCGACAGGCGTCCCCGGTTCCCGGGGGCGCCTGTCGGCGTATCGGGACTGGTCGGGCGAGCGAGCGGGAAGGGGCGTCGGGTGACGGACGAGGCGGGGCCGTGGCTGGTGGTCGGCCTGGGCAACCCCGGCCGGGAGTACGCGAACAACCGGCACAACGTCGGGTTCATGGTGGCGGACCTGCTGGCGGCCCGGGTGGGCGCGAAGTTCGGGCGGCACAAGCGCGCGATGGCCGAGGCCGCCGAGGGGCGGCTGGGGTTCGGCGGTCCGAAGCTGGTGCTGCTGAAGCCGTTGACGTACATGAACCTCTCCGGTGGTCCGGTGGCCGGGCTGGCGCAGTTCCACAAGATCCCGCCGGCGCACGTGATCGCGGTGCACGACGAGCTGGACATCCCGTACGGGCAGGTGCGGGTGAAGTGCGGCGGCGGCGAGGGCGGGCACAACGGCCTGCGGTCGATGTCGAAGTCGCTCGGCACCAAGGAGTACGTGCGGGTGCGGTTCGGCATCGGCCGGCCGCCGGGCCGGCAGGACCCGGCCGACTACGTACTCTCGGATTTCTCCTCGGCGGAGCGCAAGGAGCTGGAGTTCCTGGTGGACCGCGCGGCGGACGTGGTGGAGTCGGTGGTCCTCAAGGGCGTGGAGCCGACGCAGAACCTGTACCACGGGGGTTGACCGGCGGGGCGGAGCGCGGCCGGTAGCCTCGGGCGGCGGGAGCGAAGGCGGGTGACGGGAGCATCATGGGCAGTCCTCCGATGATCGACGGCGGGTTCGCCCGGTGGCTGGCGGCCCGGGCCGGTCAGGCGCTGACGGCCCTGCGCGCGGAGATGGGCTTCGCCGACGCGGGCGCGCTCCGGTCGGCCGGTGACAAGGTCTCGCACGACCTGATCCGCACCGAGCTGGCGAAGTGGCGGCCGGCGGACGCGGTGCTGTCGGAGGAGGACGAGGGTTCGCGGCTGGCCTGGACGGCGGAGGTGACCGACGAGGCGCTGCCGCGCCTGACCGCGGACCGGGTCTGGATCGTCGACCCGCTGGACGGCACCCGGGAGTACGCGGAGGAGGGGCGCGCGGACTGGGCGGTGCACGTGGCGCTCTGGTCGCGCAACGCGTCGACGCCGCACGGTCTGGTGGCGGGCGCGGTGGCCCTGCCGGCCCAGCACCGGGTGCTCGGCACGGACCACCCGCCGGCGTACCCGCCGATGACTGTGGAGGCGGCCATCGGGGGCGGCGCGCGGGTCATCCGGTTGGCGGCCAGCCGTAGCCGTCCGCCGGTTTTCCTGACCGACCTGGCAGAGGACGTCGGCGCTCATCTGGTCCCGATGGGCTCGGCGGGCGCGAAGATCGCCGCCGTGGTGACCGGTGAGGTCGACGCGTACATCCACGCGGGCGGTCAGTACGAGTGGGATTCGGCCGCTCCGGTCGCTGTGGCGACGGCCACCGGTCTGCATGCTTCCCGGATCGACGGTTCTGCGCTGAAATACAACGGGGCCGACCCGCGCCTACCGGATCTGCTGGTCTGCCGCAAGGATCTCGCGAGTCGGTTGCTTGCAGCGTTGCAGCGGCATTCCGGGTAACCTGAGCGTTCTTCTTCACGAGTCCGACCTGAAAGGTCTGGAATCCGATGTACGGATCCGTGCGAATCGAGTTCGTGTCATGACGTCCCCCGCCGCGTACCAGGTGTCGCACCTCGACGCGCTCGAGGCGGAGAGCATCTTCGTGATGCGCGAGGTCGTCGCCGAGATGGAACGGCCGGTGCTGCTGTTCTCCGGCGGCAAGGACTCGATCGTGATGCTCCGGTTGGCCCAGAAGGCGTTCGCGCCGGCCAACATCCCCTTCCCGGTGATGCACGTGGACACCGGGCACAACTTCCCCGAGGTGCTCGACTACCGCGACCAGCGGGTGGCCGAGCTGGGCCTGCAGCTCATCGTGGCGAGCGTGCCGGAGGCGCTGAACAAGGGCCTGGTCCGCGAGTCGGCCGACGGCATGCGCAACCGGATCCAGACGCCGGTGCTGCTGGAGGCGGTGGAGAAGCACCGCTTCGACGCGCTGTTCGGCGGCGCCCGGCGCGACGAGGAGAAGGCACGGGCCAAGGAGCGGGTGTTCAGCTTCCGCGACGAGTTCGGCCAGTGGGATCCGAAGAACCAGCGCCCGGAGCTGTGGGCGCTCTACAACGGCCGGCACCACCCGGGCGAGTCGATCCGGGTGTTCCCGCTGTCGAACTGGACCGAGCTGGACGTCTGGCACTACATCGCGCGGGAGCAGATCCCGCTGCCGTCGATCTACTACGCGCACGAGCGCGAGGTGATCGAGCGCGACGGGATGCTCTACGCGGTCAACGAGTTCTTCCGGGCCCGCGCCGGTGAGCAGCCGTTCAAGGCCCAGGTGCGGTACCGGACCGTGGGTGACGCCTCCTGCACCGCGGCGGTCAGCTCGGACGCCGACACGGTGGAGAAGGTGATCGAGGAGGTGGCCGCCACGCGGATCACCGAGCGCGGCGCGACCCGCGGTGACGACCGGGTCAGCGAGGCCGCCATGGAGGACCGCAAGCGAGAGGGCTACTTCTGATGAGCGTCGAGACCCTGGCCCCGGCCGAGAGCGAGACCGCCCGGCCGATGGACCTGCTGCGGTTCGCCACCGCGGGCAGCGTCGACGACGGCAAGTCGACGCTGATCGGCCGTCTGCTCTACGACACGAAGTCGCTGTTCAGCGACCAGCTCGCCGCCGTCGAGGCGGTCAGCGCCGCCCGGGGCGACGAGTACACCAACCTGGCACTGCTCACCGACGGCCTGCGCGCCGAGCGGGAGCAGGGCATCACCATCGACGTGGCGTACCGCTACTTCGCCACGCCGCGGCGGAAGTTCATCATCGCCGACACCCCGGGGCACATCCAGTACACCCGGAACATGGTCACCGGCGCCTCCACCGCCGACCTGGCGCTGATCCTGGTGGACGCGCGCAAGGGCCTGGTGGAGCAGTCCCGCCGGCACGCGTTCCTCTGCTCGCTGCTGCGGGTGCCGCACCTGGTCCTGTGCGTGAACAAGATGGACCTGGTGGACTGGTCGCAGGAGGTCTACGAGCGGATCGCGGACGAGTTCACCGCGTTCGCCGCGAAGCTCGACGTACCGGACCTGACAGTGGTGCCGGTCTCCGCGCTGCAGGGCGACAACATCGTCACCCGCTCGGAGAACATGCCCTGGTACGAGGGCCCGTCGCTGCTGCACCACCTGGAGCGGGTACACATCGCCTCGGACCGCAACCTGGTCGACGTGCGGTTCCCGGTGCAGTACGTGATCCGGCCGCAGTCCACCACCGTCACCGACTACCGGGGTTACGCCGGTCAGGTGGCCTCGGGCGTGCTCAAGCCGGGCGACGAGGTGATGGTGCTGCCGTCCGGCTTCACCAGCCGGATCGCGGCGGTGGAGACGGCCGACGGCCCGGTGGACGAGGCGTTCCCGCCGATGTCGGTGACGGTCCGGCTGACCGACGAGCTGGACATCTCCCGCGGCGACATGATCTGCCGGCCGAACAACGCGCCGATGGCCGTGCAGGACATCGAGGCGATGGTCTGCTGGATGGACGAGACCCGGCCGTTGCAGGTCGGCGGCAAGTACGCGATCAAGCACACGACCCGTTCGGCGCGGGCGATCGTGCGCGGGCTGCACTACCGGCTGGACATCAACTCGCTGCACCGCGACGAGACGGCCGCCGAGCTGAAGCTCAACGAGATCGGCCGGGTCCGGCTGCGGACCACTGTTCCGCTGCTGGCCGACGAGTACCGCCGTAACCGCACCACCGGCGGCTTCGTGATCATCGACGAGTCGACGAACCGTACGGTCGGCGCCGGCATGATCGTCGAGGCCGGCTGACGCACGTGACGAGAAGGCCCCCGGCGCTGCGCCGGGGGCCTTTCGCGTTCACTCCAGGCGGGTGACGCCGCCGGCCGGCAGGACGGTGAGCGTGCCGGGGGCGGTGAAGCCGTTCCGGGCGTACGCGTCGGTGACGGCGGCGGCCACCGCGTCGGCGGAGCCGGCGTCGACCAGGGCGAGCACGCAGCCGCCGAAGCCGCCGCCGGTCATCCGCGCGCCGTACGCCCCGGCGGACAGCGCCGCCTCGACCGCGGTGTCGATCTCCGGCACGGTGATCTCGAAGTCGTCGCGCATGGAGGCGTGCGAGGCGGTCAGCAGCGGACCGGTGTCGCGGACCCGGCCGGCGCGCAGCAGCGCGACGGTGTCGAGGACCCGCTGGTTCTCGGTCACCACGTGCCGCACCCGGCGGCGGGTCTCGTCGTCGAGGCGGGCCAGCGCGGCGTCGAGGCCGGCCACCGTCACGTCGCGCAGCGCGCTCACGCCGAGCGTCGCGGCGGCCCGCTCGCAGCTCTCGCGGCGGGCCGCGTACTCGCCGTCCGCGTGCCGGTGCGGCGCCCGGCTGTCGATCACCAGCACGGCCAGCCCGGCGCCGTCCAGGTCGAACGGGATCTGCTCGATCTCCTCGGTGCGGCAGTCGAGGAACAGCGCGTGCCCGGCCCGGCCGCGGATCACCGCGGACTGGTCCATGATCCCGGTGGGCGCGCCGACGTAGTCGTTCTCGGCCCGCTGGGCGAGCCGCGGCCACCGCCCGGCAGGCAGGTCGAGGCCGCCGAGGTCGACCAGGGCGGCCAGCACGGCCGACTCGATCGCCGCCGACGAGGAGAGCCCGGAGCCGACCGGCACGTCGGAGGCGACGGCGAGCCGGGCGCCCGGCACGTCGTGGCCGTCGGCGCGCAGCGCCCACACCACCCCGGCCACGTAGGCGGCCCAGCCGTCGACCCGGCCGGGCTCGTCGGCCTCCGCCGGGCCGAACTCGACCGGCTCGTCGTCCAGCTCCGACCAGACCGTCCAGCGTCCGTCGGGGGTGGGCGCGGCGGCGACCACGGTACGCAGCGGCAGCGCGAAGGGCAGCACGAAGCCGTCGTTGTAGTCGGTGTGCTCGCCGATCAGGTTGACCCGTCCGGGAGCCGCCCAGCGGCCCGCCGGCTCGGTGCCGTACCGCTGCCGGAAGCCGGCCGTGGCGCGGTCGGCGACGTTCATGCCGTGCCTTCTTTCGTTCGCGACTGCGGGGCTCGCAACCCCGGCTCACTCCTCGCGTTCACGAGGGCTGCCTCGCGACGTGCGCCCGGTAGAACGCCCAGGCGTCGCCGACCATGTCGTGCAGGGTCGGCTTGGCCGGCGTCCAGCCCAGCTCGTCGCGGGCCAGCGCGGAGGACGCGACCAGCTCGGCCGGGTCGCCCTCGCGGCGGGCGGCCACCTCGACCGGAACCGGCTGCCCGGTGACCTCGCGGACCACGTCGACGACCTGCCGGTTGGTGAAGCCGTTGCCGTTGCCCAGGTTGTAGATCCGGTGCCGGCCCGGCGTGGCCGCGTCCAGCGCGAGCAGGTGGGCGCGGGCCAGGTCTTCGACGTGGATGTAGTCGCGGACGCAGGTGCCGTCGACTGTGGGGTAGTCGTCGCCGAAGAGCTGGAGCTTCTCCCGCCGTCCGGCGGCCACGTCGAGCGCGATGGGGATGAGGTGGGTCTCCGGGTCGTGCCGCTCGCCGATGGCCAGCCCGTCGCGCAGGTACGCCCCGGCGACGTTGAAGTAGCGCAGCGAGACGGCGGCCAGGTCGTGCGCGATCGCCTCGGAGGTGAGCGCCATGTCGACGGCCAGCTTGGTGGCGCCGTAGGTGCTGGTGGGGGCCTTGACGGCGGTCTCCGGGATGGGCAGCTCGGTGGGGTTGCCGTAGACGGCGGCAGTGGAGGAGAAGACCATCCGCGGCACCCGGGCGGCGCGGACCGCGTCGATGAGCGCGATCGAGCCGACCGTGTTGGCGTGCCAGTACAGCTCGGGGCGGATCATCGACTCGCCGGCGGCGATCAGGGCGGCGAAGTGCAGCACGCCGTCGAAGCCCGCGTCGGGGGTGAGCACCCGGGCGGCCTCGTGCACCGGCAGCTCGACGTGGGTGGCGTCGGGGGCGAGGGCCTCCCGGTGACCGGTGCGCAGGTCGTCCAGCACGGTCACCTGGTGGCCGTGGTCGAGCAGCATCCGGGTCACCACGCTGCCGATGTAGCCGGCGCCGCCGGTGACGAGCAGTTTCACGTCGGTCCTCCTGCCTGGGCCGCGTCCCGCGGCGGCCGTCCCGTGATCACCCTAAGGCCGAGGGCTGCGTCACGGCTGTCGAGTTGAATCCACCTCTACTCCACCATAATCCTTCACGATTGAACAGATCCGAACATCGGGCCGAGCGTCCGGTGGCCGCTGTCTACCATCCTTCTCATGCGGGAGGGTGGTGGTCCCGGGCCCCGGCGGAAACCGTCGGGGCGGCCCCGACGCGAACCCGGCCCGCTGGCCCGCACCGTGGCCCGTCTCGTGGTGCGCGGCGCCGACGGCGCCACCCGCCTCGTCACCGCCCTGCTCGGGGCCAGCCCCACCGCCGGCCGGGAACGGATCAGCGAGGCCGAACTGCGGGACCTGGTCGCGGCGAACACGCTGCTCGACCCGGACGAACGGCGGATCATCGACGAGGTGCTGGTCGCCGGCGCCCGGCTCGTCCGCGAGGTGATGGTGCCCCGCACCGAGGTGGTCTTCCTCAGCGCGGCGCTCCCGCTGGCGCAGGCCCAGCGGCTGGTCCGGGCCGACCCGCACACCCGCTACCCGGTGGTCGACGGCACCCACGACGACGTGGTCGGCATGGTGCACCTGCGGGACGTGCTGCTGCGCCCGGAATCGGACCGGCCGCTGCTGGTCGGCGACCTGATCCGGGAGGTCAAGCGCCTGCCGGACAGCAAACGCGTGCTGGCGGCGCTCACCGAGATGCGCCGGGAGGGCCACCACCTGGCCGTCGTCGTCGACGAGTACGGCGGCACCGCCGGCATCGTCACCTGCGAGGACCTGGTCGAGGAGCTGGTCGGGGAGATCCGGGACGACGAGCACGGCCCTCTCGAACCGGAACCCGCCGGCCTGCCCGCCGTCGTCGACGGCAGGCTCAACCTGACCGACTTCGCCGAGCGCACCGGCGTGCCGCTGCCCGCCGGGCCGTACGAGACGGTGGGCGGGTTCGTGATGGCCGCCCTGGGCCGGCTGCCGGTGGCCGGCGACGAGGTGCCGGTGGCCGTCGATCCGGCCGGCGGATCGGTTCCCGCCGATCCGGCCGGCTGGCTGCTGCGGGTGCTCACACTCGACGGCCGGCGGGTGTCCCGCCTGGCGGTCTCCGCAGCACGGCTGCCCGAGCCCCGACGTGAGGTGAACGGTCCGCTTCCGCCCGTACCCGCCCGATCCACCGGCCCGTCATGACGGACGCCGGGGCTTGCTGACAGAATTGCCGCCATGTCCGACGTACCCGCCCGCCCGCGCGTCTTCTCCGGCATCCAGCCGACGGCCGACTCGTTCCACCTCGGCAACTACCTGGGCGCGCTGCGGCACTGGGTGGCGTTGCAGGACAGCCACGACGCCTACTACTGCGTCGTCGACCTGCACGCGATCACCGCGGGGCACGACCCGAAGGTGCTCAAGCGCCGCAGCCGGGTCGCCGCCGCGCAGCTGTTCGCGCTCGGCCTGGACCCGGAGCGCAGCACGCTGTTCGTGCAGTCGCAGGTGCCCGAGCACTCGCAACTGGCCTGGGTGCTCGGCTGCATCACCGGCTTCGGCGAGGCCGGCCGGATGACCCAGTTCAAGGACAAGTCGCAGAAGCAGGGCAGCGAGCGGGCCAGCGTCGGCCTGTTCACGTACCCGATCCTCCAGGCCGCAGACATCCTGCTCTACCAGGCGAACGCGGTGCCGGTCGGCGAGGACCAGCGGCAGCACCTGGAGCTCTCCCGCGACCTGGCGCAGCGGTTCAATTCGCTGTTCGGCCGCACCTTCACCGTGCCCTCCCCGCACATCGTGAAGGACACCGCGAAGATCACCGACCTCCAGGATCCGACGGCCAAGATGTCGAAGTCGTCGTCCTCCCCGGCCGGCATCATCGACCTGCTGGAGGACCCGGCCCGCTCGGCCAAGAAGATCCGCTCGGCGGTCACCGACACCGGCCGCGAGATCGTCTTCGACGCCGAGGGCAAGCCGGGCATCACCAACCTGCTCACGATCTACTCCGCGCTCTCCGGCCGGAGCATCGACGACCTGGTCGCCGCGTACGACGGCAAGGGCTACGGCGACCTGAAGAAGGACCTCGCCGAGGTGGTGCGGGAGTTCGTCACGCCGATCCAGGAACGCACGAACGCCTACCTGAACGACCCGGCGCAGCTCGACAAGCTGCTCGTGCGGGGCGCGGAGAAGGCCCGGGTGGTGGCCGCCGGGACGCTGCGGGACGCGTACGAGCGGGTCGGCTTCTTCCCGCCGGTGCGGTTCGAGTAACGGCCCGGACGGGCGGGAACGGGTGACGCAGCCGGTGGCCGGAGGGGTGGCGCGCGACGTGGCGGGCAGTGACACGGCGCCGGGCGGCGCGGACACGATCCAGATCGGGATCGCGGTCGACGTCCCCGAGCCCTGGGGCGGGATGCTCACCCGCCGCCGGGTCGAGGCCGGCGACCCGCTCGCCGTCCCCGCGCACGTCACCCTCCTCGGGCCCACCGAGATCCCGGTACGCGCGCTGCCCGCCGTCGAGGACCACCTGGCCCGGGTCGCCGCCGCGCACCTGCCGTTCTCGCTGCACCTGCGCGGCACCGGCACGTTCCGCCCGGTCACCCAGGTGGTGTTCGTGGCGGTGGCGGCCGGGATCAGCGAGTGCGAACTGCTGGCCGCCGCGATCAACTCGGCCCCCGAGCTGCGGCGCGAGCTGCGCTTCCCGTACCACCCGCACGTCACGGTGGCGCAGGACGTGCCGCCCGAGGTGCTCGACAAGGCGTACGAGGATCTGGCCGACTTCTCCGCGTTGTTCCAGGTGGACGCGTTCACGCTGTTCTCGCACAGCGGGGCGACCCGGTGGCAGCCCCGCCGCGACTTCCGGCTCGGCGGCCGGAGCTGAACATCCGACCGGCCGGGGCCCCTCCGCCACGGGCGGAGATCGGCGAGGATGACGGGGTGAACGTCTTCGGCCGGATCGAGGCGGCGGTGGGGCGCCGCATCGACGCGGCCCGGAGCCGCTCGTCGGCGTTCGACCACGTCTGGCGGGCCGGGACGCTCTACGCCGACCTGCTCGCCGGACGGCTCGCCGCCGCCATCGCGTACTACGGCTTCTTCGCCGTGTTCGCGCTCGCCCTGGTCGCGTACTGGGTCTTCGGCGCGGTGCTGCGCGACAACGAGGAGGTCAGCCGCGCGGCGGCCGACTTCCTGGAGGAGAACCTGCCCTTCCTCGACCCGGCGCTGATCGCCGAGAGCAGCGGCACCGTCGGCGTGATCGGCCTCGTCATCCTGGTCTTCACCGGCATCGCCTGGGTGGAGGCGATCCGGTCCTCGCAGCGGCTGATGTACGGCTTCAACCAGCAGCCCGGCAACCTGGTGGTGCGGCGGCTGGTCGACCTGGGCGTACTGGTCGCGGTCTTCGTGCTGCTGTTCGTCTCGGTCGCCGCCGTGGACGCGCTGGAGTCGCTGCTGCGCTTCCTGCTGCGCAGCACCGGCTCGGTGGGCCTGACCACCATCAGCGCCGTGCTGAGCGTCCTCGTCAACGCCGTGCTCGCCGCCGCGCTGCTGCTCGCAGTGCCCCGGCTGCGGATGAGCCGGCGCCGGCTGCGCCCGGCGATCCTGACCATCGCCGTCGGGATCACCCTGCTCAACACCGTGGGGCGCTACTACGTGGTACGCACCGAGCGGAACCCCGCGTACACGGTGGTCGCCACCGCCGTGGGCCTGCTGCTCTACCTCTACCTGCTCAACCAGCTCGTCCTCTTCGGCGCCGCGCTGGCCGCCACCAGCCGGTACGGCCGGGTGGTGGACCTGGCCGAGGGCGGCGCCCGGGAGGTGGACGTGGAGGCGGACGTGCTCGACGAGGAGACCGAGCCGGGCACACCGGGGGGAGCGGGATGAGCGCGCGGATCCGGATCGACGCCGAGTCGGCGGTGCCGCCGTACGAGCAGGTGCGGGCGCAGTTCGCCGCGCGCATCGGCGACGGGCGGCTGCCGGTGGGCACCCGGCTTCCGGCGGTGCGGCAGCTCGCCGCGGACCTGGGGCTCGCGGTGAACACCGTGGCACGGGCGTACCGGGAGCTGGAGGGCGCCGGGCTGGTCGAGACGCGCGGCCGGCACGGCACGGTGGTCGCCCCCGGCCGGGACGACGCCACCGACCGGCTGCACCGGGCCGCCGCCGAGTACGCCGAGCAGGCGCGTCACCTGGGCGTCCCGCCGGAGCAGGCCGTCGCCCTGGTCCGTGCGGCGCTGGACGCCGGTACGCGTGGCTGAGCGTGGTCCCCGAAGCGGGGAGAGTCCGATGTTTGCGTTCCCCGGGCCGATGCGCGACGACCATGATGGGCCGGTGGGCGCACTCGTGACACTGGACCTGCCGGACGACTCCCCGATCCGGGGCCTGCCGTGGATCATCACGTTCGGCCCGCTCGGCGCCGAGGACGACTGGGAGCCGGTGGTCTGCGGCCCGTACGAGCGACCGCACGCGCTGGCGCTTGCCGAGGCGGTGGTGGCCGACGAGCAGTTGATGGCGGTGGTGGAGCCGCTGCTGCCGGCGCTCACGCCGGAGGAGATCCGCAGCGAGATCGCTGCCGCGCAGATCGCCGCCGAGGACGAGGCGGCGCAGGTCGACCAGGCGGACCTCTACGGCGACTTCGAGGACGTCATCGACGAGGAGCTGGAACTGGCCGCCGAACGCGAGCCGGAGCCCGAGCCGGCGAAGGCGCCCGACCGGGAGGAGATCCGGGCCGGGTTCGCCCGGATCGCCGCGCTGCTCACCGCCAAGGGCGGCTGAGGACGCGCGCGCTCCCCGATGGACGCCGGCCCCCCGGGAGCGCACTCCCGAGGGGCCGGGGCCACCTCACCCCCCACCACAAGGGGTCGGCAGCCCAGCCGCCCGTCGGCGCGGGGCACAACGGACGGCCAGGTCGTTGGCGGGTTACCCGGCTCAGCGCCGTTCGAACCACGCAGCCGCGTCCACCGGCAGGACGTACCCGTCGCCCCGCTCGGTGAGGCCGGCGCTGGCGACGAGCGGGCGGCCGTAGCCGCTCACCGTCACGTCGGCGCCGCTGATGTTCACCACGCAGGTCACCTCGGCGTCCCCGGCGCTGCGGCGGAACGCCAGGACACCGGGCTCGGTCTCCAGCCAGGTGATGCCGTCCAGGCCGGCCAGCGCCGGGTGCTCGTGCCGGATGCGCAGCGCGGTCCGGTACAGCTCCAGCGTCGAGCCGGGCACCCCGGTCTGGGCGGCCACCGACAGCGACCGCCAGGTCGCCGGCGCCGGCAGCCAGCTCAGCTCGCTGCCGCCCGGCCCGAAGCCGTACGGGGGCAGCTCGCCGCCCCACGGGATCGGCACGCGGCAGCCGTCCCGGCTCTCCCCGGTACGCCGGAACGCGGGGTCCTGACGCAGCTCGTCGGGGAGGTCCAGCACCTCCGGCAGACCCAGTTCCTCGCCCTGGTAGACGTACGCGCAGCCGGGCAGCGCGAACATCAGCAGCGCGGCGGCGCGGGCGCGGCGCAGGCCGACCTCGCCGTCGCCGTACCGGGTGACGTGCCGCTGCCGGTCGTGGTTGGAGAGCACCCAGGTGGTCGGCGCGCCCACGATCGTGGACTCGGCCAGCGCCGTGTCGATCACCTTGCGGAACGAGTCGGCCGACCAGGTGGCGTCGAGGAAGTCGAAGCTGAACGCCTGGTGCAGCTCGTCCGGGCCGATGTAGCGGGCCAGCCGCTGCGGTGTCTCGGCCCACGCCTCGGCGACCGCCATCCGGCCGCCCGGGTAGCTGTCCAGGATCGGCCGCCAGGCGCGGTAGATGTCGTGCACCTCGTCCTGGTCGAAGTACGGCAGCCGGCCCTTGCCCAGCAGCTCGGACTGGCGCTGGCCGGTGGTCATCGAGTTGAAGCCGACGTCCGGCAGGCCCTCGGCCTTGATCATCCCGTGGGCCACGTCGATCCGGAAGCCGTCCACGCCCCGGTCCAGCCAGAAGCGCAGCACGTCCTCGAACTCGGCCCGCACCTCCGGGTGGCGCCAGTTCAGGTCGGGCTGCGCCGGGTCGAACAGGTGCAGGTACCACTGGCCGTCGACCACGCGCGTCCACGCCGGGCCGCCGAAGATGCTCTCCCAGTCGTTCGGCGGCAGCTCACCCTGCTCGCCCTTGCCGTCGGCGAACAGGTAGCGCTCGCGCTCGGGAGAGCCCGGCCCGGCGGCGAGCGCGGCGGCGAACCACGGGTGCGCGCTGGAGGTGTGGTTCGGCACCATGTCGACGATGATCCGCAGGCCGAGCGCGTGCGCGTCGGTGATCATCTCGTCGAAGTCGGTCAGGTTGCCGAACAGCGGGTCGACGTCGCGGTAGTCGGCCACGTCGTAGCCGGCGTCGACCTGCGGCGAGGTGTAGAACGGCGTCAGCCAGAGCGCGTCCACGCCGAGATCGCGCAGGTACGGCAGGCGCTGCCGGATGCCCTGGAGGTCACCCACGCCGTCGGAGTTCGCGTCGGCGAAGCTGCGGACGTACACCTGGTAGACGACAGCGGACCGCCACCAGTCGTCGCCGGCGGTGCGTGGGGTGGTGCTGGGGGCGGAGGTCATCGCTGTCGATCCCGTTCTGTGGCGGCTTCTGGTGCGGCGCAGGGTGTCTGAGCAGAATGCCGCCATTGCACTGCAAGAGTCAAGCATTCCTTGCGCAAGAAATGGCAGCCATCACCCGCCACCACCCCGAAACCCTCTCCCGAATCCCGAGACACCCACCCGCCAGCCCTCCCGACAGGCCCCCCCGCTCCACCGTCGATCATGAACTTAACCCCGACATTCCGGACCTCAACCCCCGCCAACCTCATGATCGCCACCCCTGACCCGGCCGCCTCCTGCCCGGACCGACCCGCCCCCCAGGCGTTGATCAAGGAGTTTGTGTCCCGAGTGGAGATCAACCCGGACACAAATCCCTTGATCAACGGGGGTCCGGGGGGTGGGTCCGGCCGGGGTGACTCGGGTGATCATGAGGTTGGCGGCCTTGGCCGTCCGATTTGTCGCCGTCAACTTCATGATCGACGCGTTGGAGGGCGGGGGAGGAGGGGGTGCGGCGAGGGGGGTTAGGCGGGGATGGGGAGGGAGGGGGTGGGGGAGGAAGGGGTGGCGGGGCGCTGGCGGCTGGGGGGAGTTGCGGGCTTCGCCACCGCTGTCGAGCCTCGTACCACCAGCTCAGGGCGGAACAGGTACTCGGAGTTCGGGGACGGGTGGCCGTTGATCTCGTCGACCAGGGCGCGCACCGCGGCCACGGCCATGGCGGCGACCGGCTGGCGCACCGTGGTCAGCGGCGGGTCGGTGAACGCCATGAGCGGGGAGTCGTCGTACCCGACCACGGAGATGTCGCCGGGCACCGACAGCCCGCGCTGCCGGGCGGCCCGGATCGCGCCGAGCGCCATCAGGTCCGAGCCGCAGACCAGCCCGGTGACGCCGCGCTCGATGAGCCGGCCGGCGGCCGCCTCGCCGCCCTCGACGCCGAACAGGGACAGCTCGGTCAGGTCGGCCAGCTCGTCCTCGGCGATGTCGCTGAGGCGCCCCATGGCGGCCTTGTAGCCGGCGACCTTGCGCTGCACCGGCACGAACCGGTCCGGGCCGGTGATCAGGCCGATCCGGCGGTGCCCGAGCGCGACCAGGTGGGCGACCGCGAGTTCGGCGGACTCCCGGTCGTCGCAGGAGACGAACGGCGCGGGGATGCCGGGCGCGTATCCGTTGATCATGACGATCGGCAGCGGCCGGGCCAGCAGCGTGCGGTAGCGGTCGTGGTCCGCGGCGGTGTCTGCGTGCAGGCCGGAGACGAAGACGATGCCGGAGACCTGACGGTCCAGCAGCATCTCCACGTACTCGTCCTCGCGTACGCCGCCCGGGGTCTGCGTGCAGAGCACCGGTGTGTAGCCGGTGGGGGCGAGCGCGGACTCGATGATCTGGGCGAATGCCGGGAAGATCGGGTTGTCCAGCTCCGGCACGACCAGGCCGACCAGTCCGGCGCTGCGCTTGCGCAGCCGGGCGGGGCGCTCGTAGCCGAGCACATCGAGGGCGGTGAGGACGGCCTGGCGGGTTTCGGGGGCCACGCCGGGGCGGTCGTTGAGCACCCGCGACACCGTGGCCTCGCTGACTTCAGCCTGTTGGGCGATGTCGGACAGTCGAGCGCGCATGTGCGGCACTTTAGCCCAACGGCAAAGTCTTGCGTACACTTCTGCAAGCCCTTCCATTCTCTGCAACCTCTTGCTAACGTCCCCGCAACATGCGAGAGCAGCGGCGCAGCATCTCGGCGCCGGTCAGCAAGAACTTTCAGAGGTTCCCACTGGCGGGCCGCCCTTCCCCCGGCGGGCCGCCATGACGACAGGAGTACCGATGCGCATCCGTACCGCGGGTGTGGTCGCCGTCCTCGGCCTGGCGCTCGCCGCCTCCGGCTGTGGTGACAGCGGCAGCGACAAGCCGGCCGCCGACGAGTCCGCCAAGGCGACCGGCGGCAAGCTGGTCATCTGGGCCGACGACAAGCGCACGGCCGCCCTCAAGCCGTTCGCCGAGGAGTTCGGCAAGGAGAACGGTGTGACCGTCGAGGTCCAGGCCGTCTCCAAGGACCTGCAGACCAACTTCGTCACCGCCTCTCAGCAGGGCAGCGGCCCGGACGTCGTGGTCGGCGCGCACGACTGGATCGGCAACCTGGTCCAGAACGGCGCCATCGACCCGGTGCAGCTCCCCGCCGAGCAGAAGGCCGGCTTCAACGAGACCGCCGTCAAGGCCGTCACGTTCAACGGCCAGCTCTACGGCGTGCCCTACGCCACCGAGAACGTCGCGCTGATCCGCAACACCGAGCTGGCCCCCGAGGCGCCGAAGACGATCGAGGACCTGGTCGCCGCCGGCAAGAAGCTCAAGGCCGAGAAGAAGGCCAGCGAGATCCTGTGCCTCCAGTCCGGCCAGAACGGCGACGCGTACCACATCTACCCGCTCTACACCTCGGGCGGCGGCTACCTGTTCGGCACCGCGGCGAACGGCGACTACGACCCGAAGGACCTGGGCGTGGGCAAGCCGGAGTCGATCGCTGCCTTCCAGAAGATCGCCAAGCTGGGTGAGAAGGGCGAGGGTGCGCTGAAGCGCTCCATCACCGGCGAGAACTCCATCGCCACTTTCACCGGCAAGAAGTGTGCGTTCCTGGTCTCCGGCCCGTGGGCCGTGGCCGACGCCAAGAAGGCCGGCATCTCCTACGACATCTCCCCGGTCCCCGGCTTCGCCGGTGGCAAGGAGGCCCAGCCGTTCGTGGGTGTCCAGGCGTTCTACGTGGCCGCCAAGGGCAAGAACAAGGCCCTGGCCCAGGAGTTCGTCACCAACTACGTGACCAAGCCCGAGCTGGCCGTCGCGCTGTACAAGGCCGAGCCGCGCCCGCCGGCGCTGACCGCCGCCTTCGATCAGGTCAAGGGCGAGGACGCGGACCTGGCCAAGTTCTCCGAGGCCGGTAAGAACGGCCAGGTGCTCCCGGCGATCCCGGCCATGGCCGCGATCTGGGACCCGTTCGGCAAGGCCGAGGCCGCCATCATCGGCGGCGCCGACCCGGCCAAGACGATCACGGCCGCCGGCAAGACCATCCAGGGTCAGATCAAGTAATGAGCGCGCCGCTGTCCGGCCCGGGGTCTGCACCGCAGGCCCCGGGCCGGGAGCCCGTACGCCGTGGGCTCCCGCGCACGTCCCGTACCGCGCGGCAACACGCGCCGATCACCGCGACCGGCCTCGTCGTCAAGGTGGTCCTGCTCGGCCTGGTGGCCGGGATCGCGATCTGGGCGGCCTTCCCGCTCATCGAGGCCGAACACTGGATCGCGCTGGGCGTCCTGGCGGTCACCACCGCCGGCCTGTTCTACCTCTACCTGAGCCGCCGGCACATCCCGGCCAAGTACCTGGTCCCCGGCACGCTCTTCCTGATCGCGTTCCAGGTCTTCCCGGTGCTCTACACCGCGAGCACCGCGTTCACGAACTTCGGCGACGGGCACCGCGGCACCAAGGACGACGCGATCGTCGCCGTGCAGACCGCCTCGGTGAAGCAGGTGCCCGGCTCGACCGAGTACAACCTCACCATCGCCACCACCGGCGACCCGGCGACCGGCTCCCTGACCTTCCTGCTCAGCGACCCGAAGACCAAGGAGGTCTTCGCCGGGGACGCGGACGGGCTGCGCAAGCTCGACGCCGCCGACGTCGAGGTGAGCAGCCTCAGCGGCAAGATCACCGCCGCGGACGGCTACACCCTGCTGAACATCGGGCAGGCCAGCAGCCGCAGCGACGCGGTCACCGCGCTCGTCGTTCCCACCGACGAGGGCGCCATCCGCTCCAACGGCCTGACCCGCGCGTACGAGGGCAAGGCGATCCGGGCGTACGACGCCGCGTGCGACTGCGTCAAGGACAGCGAGACCGGCAAGACGTGGACCGCCGACGAGGAGTCCGGCTCCTTCGTCGCCGCCGACGGCGAACGCCTCGCCCAGGGCTGGAAGGTCGGCGTCGGGCTGAAGAACTTCGCCACGGTGCTCACCGACCGCAACATCTCCGGCCCGTTCTTCGGCACGCTGGCCTGGAACTTCGCGTTCGCGATCGGCTCCACCGGGCTGACGTTCCTGCTCGGCATGGCCATCGCGCTCGCGCTGCACTCACCCCGGATGCGCGGCACCAACCTCTACCGGATGGTGCTGATCCTGCCGTACGCCATGCCGTCGTTCGCCATGCTGCTGATCTGGCGGGACATGTTCAACACCGACTTCGGCCTGCTCAACAACCTGTTCGGGCTGAACGTCGACTGGTTCGGCGGCAACTGGTCTGCCCGGATCGCGGTGGTGCTGGTGCAATTGTGGCTCGGCTATCCGTACATGTTCCTGGTGGCAACCGGCGCGTTGCAGGCCATCCCGCGGGAGCTGACCGAGGCGACCTCGGTCGACGGCGCGTCGCCCTGGCAGTCGTTCCGGGCGGTCACCCTGCCGCTGCTGCTGGTGGCGCTGTCGCCGCTGCTGATCGCGTCGTTCGCGTTCAACTTCAACAACGTCAACGCGATCCTGTTCACCACCGAGGGCGGCCCGTTCGCGCCGGACAACCCGACCAACGGCGCCACCGACCTGCTGATCACCTACACGTACCGGCTCGCGTTCGGTGCGCAGGGCGCCGAGTTCGGCCTGGCCGCCACCGTCTCGATCTTCATCTTCGCGATCGTGGCGACGGTGTCGGCGATCAGCTTCCGGCGGACCCGCAAGCAGGAGGAGGTGTACTCGTGACCAGCATCGCGGAGACGCCCACACCCACGGCCACCCGTAGGCCGGTCCGCCGCTCGCGCAGCCGGTGGTTCGCCCAGGTGGGCTGGCGGCACCTGGTCGGGGTGCTGGCGGTGGTGTTCAGCCTCTTCCCGATCCTGTTCGTGATCTCGGCGGCGTTCAACCCGCTCGGCACGCTCTCCTCCACCGAGCTGCTGCCGACCGGGGTGTCGCTGGAGAACTTCACGAACCTGTTCGACAACACCGCGTTCGGCCACTGGTTCCTCAACTCGCTGCTGCTCGCGGGCGTGGCCAGCTTCGCGTCGATCTTCCTGTCGTCGCTGGCGGCGTACGCGTTCTCCCGGATGCGCTTCGCCGGGCGCCGGGTCGGCCTGCTCGCGCTGTTGCTGATCCAGATGTTCCCGCAGTTCCTGGCGATCGTGGCGATCTTCCTGATCTTCACCACGCTCACCGACCTTTACCCGGCGATCGGGTTCAACACCCCGTGGGGCCTGTTCCTGCTCTACATGGGTGGCGCGCTCGGTGCGAACACCTGGCTGATGAAGGGCTTCTTCGACACCCTGCCGAAGGAGCTGGACGAGTCGGCGACCATGGACGGCGCGTCGCACGTGCAGGTCTTCTTCCGGATCATGCTGCCGCTGGTGGCGCCGATCCTGGCGGTGACCGGCCTGCTCGCGTTCATCGGGTCGATCAACGAGTTCATCATCGCCAACGTGTTCCTCACCGAACCCGAGTCGAAGACCCTCGCGGTCGGCATGTACGGCCTGGTGGCCGGCGAGCGCAACAACAACTTCGGGATGTTCGCGGCGGGCACGCTGCTCACCGCGATCCCGACGGTGCTGGTGTTCCAACTGCTCCAGCGCTACATCGTCTCCGGACTCACCTCCGGAGCGGTCAAGGGCTGAGCCTCCTCGGCTCACGCTGCGGCAAGGGCGTCGTGTCGGCGTACACCGGAGCGGTTTCCGGGCGGACCGCCGCGGTCGGGTGAAACCGGCCGCGGCGGGTGCCCGCCCCTCTCCCTGTCGGTACGACGCGAAAGGCAGCACCATGTCTCTTCAGCCGCACCACGACGGCTCCGCCACCTACGTCCCGGAGCAGGAGCCCGCGCTCGGGCAGACCGTGCCGGTCTTCGTCCGGGTGCCGGCCGGATCCGGCGTCTCCCAGGTGCACGTGCGCACCACCGGCGACGGCGATCCGCGCTTCGCCGAGGCGCGGATCGACCGCACCGACGGCGGCGACGTGTGGTGGCGGGCCGACGTCGAGGTCCGCAACCCGGTCAGCAACTATCGTTTCCTGCTCGACGGCGAGCGCGGCGCCCGCTGGCTCAACGCGGCCGGGCTGGCCGGCCACGACGTGCCGGACAACGGCGACTTCAAGCTGGTCGGCTACGCCCCGCCGCCGGCCTGGGCCCGCGACGCCGTGATCTACCAGATCTTCCCGGACCGGTTCGCCCGCTCGGCCGCCGCCGACGGCCGGACCGTCCCGGACTGGGCGATCCCGTGCGACTGGGACACCCCGGTCGTCGGCCGCGGCCCGGAGACGCCCCGCCAGTTCTACGGCGGCGACCTCGACGGCGTCACCGAGCACCTGGACCACCTGGACCGGCTCGGCGTCAACACCGTCTACCTCACGCCGGTCTTCCCGGCGCGCTCCAACCACAGGTACGACGCGTCGAGCTTCGACACCGTCGACCCGCTGCTCGGCGGCGACGCGGCGCTGGCCCGGCTCGCCGACGCGGTGCACGCCCGGGGCTGGCGGCTGCTCGGCGACATCACCAGCAACCACACCGGCGACGCCCACCACTGGTTCACCGCCGCCGTCTCCGACGTGCACGCTCCGGAACGCGAGCTGTACTACTTCGACCTGCCCGGCTCGGACTACGAGTCGTGGAACGGGGTGAAGTCGCTGCCGAAGCTGAACTGGGGCAGCGCCGAGCTGCGCCGCCGGTTCGCCACCGCCGAGGACTCGCTGCTGCGCCGCTGGCTGCGCCCGCCGTACGGGCTGGACGGCTGGCGGGTCGACGTGGCGAACATGACCGGACGGCGCGGCGCGGACGCGTACACCCACGAGGTGGCGCGGCTGCTGCGCGAGGTGGTGGCGCAGACCCGGCCGGACGGGCTGCTGCTCGCCGAGCACGGCCACGACCACACCGGTGACCTGGACCGCGACGGCTGGCACGGGACGATGAACTACGTCGGCTTCACCGACCCGGTCTGGTCCTGGCTGCGCCACGGCGACGACCCGGTGCCGAACTTCCTCGGCACTCCGGGCGGGGTACGGCGGCGCGACGCCGCGGCGATCCTCGCCACCATGAACACCTACCGGTCGCTGGTGTCCTGGCGGTCGTACACGCACTCGTGGCAGCTGCTCGGCTCGCACGACTCGGCCCGGATCCGCACGGTGGTCGGCGACGCGGCCCGGCAGGAGGTGGCGGCCGGGCTGCTCGCCACCATGCCCGGCACGCCTGTGGTCTTCGCCGGGGACGAGCTGGGCCTGACCGGTACGAACGGGGAGGGCTCGCGTACCCCGATGCCGTGGCACCGGCCGGAGAGCTGGGACCGGCGCACGTTCGACGCGTACCGGTCGTTGCTGATGCTGCGCCGCGACGAGCCGGCGCTGCGGCACGGCGGCCTGCGCTGGGTGCACGCGGACGCGGACACGCTGGTCTTCCTGCGCGAGGCGCCCACGTCGACGGTGCTGGTGCTGGCGAGACGCGCCGCCGGCACTCCGGTCCGCCTGACCGGCCTGCCCAACGCCGAGAACGTCTACGGCAACGCCCCCGCCCTCCGCCCCGACGCCGAGGGCGCGGTCACCCTCCCCGCCGACGGCCCCACGTTCCAGGTCTGGCGCCTGCCCTGATCCCATGCCCCCCGCCCCCGCGCCCCGCCCCCGTCGATCTTGCGGTTCCGGCCCGTGTGGCGCGGCTTTCGTCCCGGATGCCGGGGCGGCAACTGCAAGATCGCGGGGGAGGGGGGTGAGGGAGGAGGGCCGGGAGGGTGGGTCACGGTATGACGGCGGTCGGCGGGGTGACTACTACGTTGCGTCGTTGATGGGGGAGGATGGGGCGCGTGGAAGCTCTTCGACTGATTCTTCTCTACGTCCATCTGATCGGCTTCGCGCTGCTGCTCGGTGGTGCGATCGCCCAGTACGTCACCGGCCGGCTGCGGATCAACGCGGCCATGCTCTGGGGCGCGATCATCCAGATCCTCACCGGCATCGGGCTGTCCGCTCCGCTGCGGGACGGGGACGAGCCGGCCCCGGCGAAACTTGTTACCAAGTTGGTGCTCGCGCTGCTCATCTTCGTCATGGTCTTCTTCTCCCGGAAGCGGGAGAGCGTCAACCGTGGCCACTTCCTCGCGATCGTCGGGTTGACGCTGGTCAACGCGGCCGTCGCGGTGTTCTGGCGTTAGTTCGCCGCAAGTCGGGGAAGCTCGGGAAAACGGACGTTAGCGACACCGCCACGCACGCCTACCGGCCGGATAAGTGACGTGCCCCACGCAAGGGTTACACCGGGGTAACGGACGCTCAACAGTCGTGCACGATTGTCGGCCGGTGGGTGGGCGCGGGCGTACGCTCCCGTCCGTAACGTGGGACGCCGGCGGCACACCGCAGGCCGGCGAAGGGCTGCACGCCGCGCACGACGCGGCGTGCAAGGGGAAGGAGACGTCTTGCGCTCTGTGCGTGGGATGCGGATCGCCTCCGTCATTGCGGCGGGTGGACTCGTGCTGGGCGCTGCCGCGTGTGGTGAGGCTCCGGACGACGACAACAACGCCGGCGGCGACGGCGGCAAGAAGTTCAGCGCCTGCATGGTGACCGACGTCGGCGGCGTCGACGACAAGTCCTTCAACGCCTCGGCCTGGAAGGGCCTGCAGGAGGCGAAGAAGGAGAACGACAAGATCGACATCAAGTACGTCCAGTCGAAGGCCGAGGCGGACTACGAGGTCAACCTGACCGGGTTCGTCAACCAGAAGTGCGACTTCATCCTGGCCGTCGGTGGCCTGATGTCGGACGCCACCAAGGCGGCGGCTGAGAAGAACCCGAACCAGCAGTTCGCCATCGTCGACGCCAACCCGGGTGTGTCGAACGTCTACCCGATGCAGTTCGACACCGCGCAGGCGGGCTTCCAGGCCGGCTACCTGGCCGCCGGGATGAGCAAGTCCGGCAAGGTCGGCACCTACGGCGGCCTGCCGATCCCGCCGGTCACCATCTTCATGGACGGCTTCGCCGACGGCGTGGCGTACTACAACAAGGCCAAGAGCAAGAACGTCCAGGTGCTGGGCTGGGACAAGGCCACCCAGAAGGGCTCCTTCGCCAACTCGTTCGAGAAGCAGGACGAGGGCAAGAAGGTCTCCGACGCGCTCGTCGCGCAGGGCGCCGACATCGTGATGCCGGTCGCCGGTGGCGCCGGTCTCGGCACCACCTCCGCGGCCAAGGCCTCGGGCGGCAAGTACTCGGTCGTCTGGGTGGACATCGACGGCTGCGAGAGCACCCCGGACTGCTCGGCGATCCTGACCACCGTGGTCAAGAACATCCCGGACGCCGTCAAGGAGGCCGCGCTGAAGGCCGCCGGTGGCGAGAAGCTCGAGGCCACCCCGGGCTTCGTCGGCACGCTGGCCAACGACGGCGTCTCGATCGCCCCGTACCACGACTTCGACAGCAAGGTCCCGGCGGATCTGAAGGCCGAGGTCGACAAGATCAAGGCGGACATCGCCGCCGGCACCATCACCGTCACCTCGAAGGCCCAGCCGACCAAGTGACAGTCCCGCCGGCCACCGCGGTGCCATCATCGGCAGCGAGGGTCGGCGGGCACCAGCTCTGACGATCCGGCCGTCCCGGCGCCACGGGGAAGGTACCCCCGGTGCCGGGGCGGCCGATCACCTTGAATCCCCCGGAACATCCCCACCCGGCGTGGTGGCGGCGCGGCAGGTCGCTACGCTGCACCATCGCTCGCACTCCAGGAGGTTGCGCTGAGACTCGAACTGCGCGGCATCACCAAACGGTTCGGTGATCTGGTCGCCAACGACCACATCGACCTGACGGTGGAGCCTGGAGAGATCCACGCCCTGCTCGGCGAGAACGGCGCCGGCAAGTCGACCCTGATGAACGTGCTCTACGGCCTCTACCAGCCGGACGAGGGCGAGATCCTGGTCGACGGCAAGCCGCTGAAGCTGAAGGGCCCGTCGGACGCGATCGCCGCCGGGATCGGGATGGTGCACCAGCACTTCATGCTGGTGCCGGTCTTCACCGTGGCCGAGAACGTGATGCTCGGCGCCGAGCAGGTCAGGGGGCCCTTCGCCGGCATCCTCGACCGGCGGCGCGCCCGGCGCGAGGTCGCCGAGGTCTCCGAGCGGTACAACCTGCGCGTCGACCCGGACGCGGTGATCGAGGACCTGCCGGTCGGCATCCAGCAGCGGGTGGAGATCGTCAAGGCCCTCACCCGCGACGTCGACCTGCTGATCCTCGACGAGCCCACGGCCGTGCTCACGCCGCAGGAGACCGAGGAACTGCTCGCCGTCATGCGGTCGCTCAAGGCCGCCGGCAAGTCGATCGTGTTCATCACCCACAAGCTGGGCGAGGTGAAGGCCATCGCCGACCGGATCACCGTGATCCGGCGCGGGAAGACGGTCGGCACCGCCGAGCCGAGCGCCAGCCGGGACGAGCTGGCCGCGCTGATGGTGGGACGCAGCGTCCGGCTGACCGTGGACAAGAAGCCGGCCACCCCTGGTAAGCCGATCCTGGAGGTCGCCGGCCTGGTCGTGGACGACGACCGGCAGGTACGCGCGGTCGACGGTGTCGACCTGACCGTGCACGCCGGTGAGGTGCTCGGCGTGGCGGGCGTGCAGGGCAACGGCCAGACCGAGCTGATCGAGGCGATCATGGGCCTGCGCCCGGTGCTCGCCGGCACGATCAGCCTCGACGGCGAGCCGACGCACGGCTGGTCGACCAAGAAGGTGCTCCGCGCCGGCGTCGGCTACGTGCCGGAGGACCGCAGCGTGGACGGCCTGGTCAAGGAGTTCTCCGTGGCGGAGAACCTGGTGCTGGACATCTACGACCGGCCGCCGTTCGGCAAGGGCCTGTCGCTGAAGCCCGACGCCATCGCGAAGTCGGCGCGGGAGCGGATCGAGCAGTTCGACGTCCGCACCTCCTCGGCCGACGCGGCGGTCGGCACGCTCTCCGGCGGCAACCAGCAGAAGGTGATCGTGGCCCGGGAGCTGTCCCGGCCGCTGAAGCTCTTCATCGCCGCCCAGCCCACCCGGGGCGTGGACGTCGGCTCGATCGAGTTCATCCACAGCCGGGTCATCCGCGAGCGGGACATCGGCACCGCGGTCATGGTGGTCTCCAGCGAACTGGACGAGGTGATCGGCCTGGCCGACCGGATCGCGGTCATGTACCGCGGCCGGATCATCGGCATCGTCGGCCCGGACACCCCGCGCGAGGAGATCGGCCTGCTGATGGCCGGCATCACCCCGGACGCCGCCACCCCGGACGCCGCCACCGCGACCGAGGACGGCCCTGGCAACGAGGACGAGGCATGACCAACCCGAACCCCGACTCGGGCTCACCGGACAAGGAGCCGGCGACCGAGGCGCAGGAGTCGCTGAGCGAGGCCCGGGCGACGCCGACGCAGCCGGCCGGTGACACCGAGCAGACGGTGCCCGCCACCGCGACCGCGAAGAAGCCGGCTCCGGGCGGAGAGTCCCGCCCGAGCATGGGCCGGATGTTCCTGGACAACCTCTGGGCGTCCAACACGTTCACCGTGACGGTGCTCGCGGTGCTGCTGGCCATGGTGGTCGGCGCGGTGCTGATCATCGTGTCCGACCCGGAGGTGCTCGCCACCTACAGCTACATCACGGCCCGTCCCACGGACGCGCTGAACGCCAGCTGGACGGTGGTCAGCGAGGCGTACGCGAACCTGTTCAAGGGCGCGATCTTCGACCCGGAAGCGGTCGGCTTCACCGCCGCCCTCAGCCCGATCTCGGAGACGCTCACCTACGCCGCGCCGCTCGTCTTCACCGGTCTGTCGGTGGCGCTGGCCTTCCGCGGCGGCCTGTTCAACATCGGCGCCCAGGGCCAGGCGACGATCGCCGTCATCCTGGCCGCCGTGGCCGGCTTCGCGCTGCCGCTGCCGCCCGTCGTGCACCTGCTGGTGGCGCTGATCGCCGGCGCGCTCGGCGGCGCGCTCTGGGGCTTCATCCCCGGCATCCTGAAGGCACGGGCCGGCGCGCACGAGGTGATCAACACGATCATGCTCAACTACGTGGCGGTCTACTTCCTGTCCTGGATCATCGTCCAGAACGGGGTGCAGAACCCGAACCGGTCGGACGCGATCAGCAAGCCGGTCGACTCCTCCGCGCAGTTGCCCCGCCTGCTCGGCGACGACCTGCGGGTGCACGCCGGCATCCTGCTCGCGGTGGCGGCCACCTGGTTCATCGCCTGGCTGCTCAACCGCTCCACGCTCGGCTTCGAGCTGCGGGCCGTGGGCGCGAACCCGGACGCGGCCCGCACCGCCGGCATCAGCGTGACCAAGACGTACGTGCTGGTGATGGTGTTCGCGGGCATGCTGGCCGGTCTGGGCGGCTCGACCATGGTGCTCGGCACCACCGCGACCGCGCTGACCCCGCTGGTGATCGCGCAGATCGGCTTCGACGGCATCCTGGTCGCGCTGCTCGGCCGCGTGAAGCCGTGGGGTGTGCTGCTGGCCGCGCTGCTGTTCGGCGCGCTCCAGGCCGGTGGCAACCGGATGCAGTCGTACTCCGGCATCTCGCTGGAACTGGTCACCGTGCTCCAGGCGCTCATCGTCATCTTCATCGCCGCGCCTGCCCTGGTGAAGACGATCTTCCAGCTCCGGGCGGCCCGCGCCGCCCGGTTGCAGACGAGCCTCGCGAAGGGCTGGTGAGCATGTCCACCACCGCTGTCCCCGAGGTCGCCGTTACCGCGGTCGACGAGGGTTTCTGGACCCGCAACCGGAAGATCGGCGCGGTCCTGCTGGCGCTCGGCGTGCTCGCGGCGGTGCTGTTCGGCGCGCTCGCGACCGACCAGCACGCGCGGTTCACGCTCAGCGAGACCGAGGGCGGAGCCGCCCTGGAGATCAACGGTACGGTCGGCGCGATCCTGTTCGGGCTGATCACCGCCGCGGCCGGAGGGGCGCTGCTGGCCGGTGTGCCGAAGCGCTGGTTCACGCTGCTGCTCGGCGCCGGGCTGGTCGCCTTCGTGCTGAGCTTCCTGTGCTGGCAGGTCTCCGCCGCGCCCGAGGGCCGCAACTTCATGCCGCTGGTGAACGTCGTCCGCGGCACGTTCATCCTGGCCCTGCCGCTGATCTTCGGTGCGCTCGCCGGTGTGCTCTGCGAGCGTTCCGGCGTGGTGAACGTGGCGATCGAGGGCCAGCTCCTGATGGGCGCGTTCTCCGGGGCGCTGTTCGGCAGCATGTCCGGCAGCGTCTGGGTGGGCCTGGTGGCCGCCGCCATCGGCGGCGCGTTCATCTCGTTCCTGCTGGCCGTGTTCTCCATCCGCTACCTGGTCGACCAGGTGGTCATGGGCATCGTGCTCAACCTGCTCGCGGTCGGCATCACCGGCTTCCTCTACGAGCGGCTGATGCAGACCGACGCGGCGAAGTACAACAGCGCGCCCCGGTTCAGCAACTGGGAGATCCCGCTGCTGTCCGACATCCCGCTGCTCGGTCCGGCGCTGTTCCGGGGCAACATCTTCCTCTACCTCGGTCTGCTGCTGGTGCTCGTCATCCACCTGGCGCTGTTCCGTACCCGGTGGGGCCTGCGGACGCGGTCGGTGGGCGAGCACCCGACCGCCGCCGACACGCTCGGCGTGAAGGTGCTGCGGCTGCGCTACCGCAACGTGATCCTGGCCGGTCTGGTGGCCGGCGTCGGCGGCGCCTCGTACACGCTGGCGCTCTACTCGTTCACCAAGAACATGATCGGCGGTAAGGGCTTCATCGCCCTGGCCGCGCTGATCTTCGGCCGGTGGAGCCCGACCGGCGCGCTGCTCGCGGCGCTGTTCTTCGGCTTCGCCGACCAGCTCGCCACCTACCTGGGCGCGATCGGCAGCAGCATCCCGAGCCAGTTCCTGGCGATGCTGCCGTACCTGGCGACGATCCTGGCCGTGGCCGGGCTGGTCGGCAAGGTCCGGGCGCCGGCCGCCGACGGCAAGCCGTACATCAAGGGCTGACCGCCCGCGGCGACACCGTGCCCGGCGGGGCGACCCGCCGGGCATCGTCGTCTCCGGCCGCGCTCGCGACCGATCGGGCGTGAATTGGGCAGAATGGGAGTCGTGATGGAGATCGACTGGGAGCGGTTGCGTACCGCCGCCACCGAGGTGATGCGGCACGCCTACGTGCCGTACTCGAAGTTCCCGGTGGGTGCCGCCGCGCTCGTCGACGACGGCCGGGTCGTCGTCGGCTGCAACGTGGAGAACGCCGGGTACGGCGTCACGCTCTGCGCCGAGTGCGGCGTGGTCTCGCAGCTGCACGCGACCGGCGGGGGCCGGATCGTGGCGCTGTCCTGCGTCGACGCCACCGGTGAGCCGCTGATGCCGTGCGGCCGGTGCCGGCAGCTGCTCTGGGAGCAGGGCGGCCCGGAGTGCCTGGTCGAGGCGAAGGGCGGCCCGCTGCGGATGGCGGAGCTGCTGCCGCACGCCTTCGACGTGGCCGACATCGAGGCGGTGACCGGCGAGCATCCGGTGCCTGTGGTGCCGGACCGGTTGGCCGCCTGGCGGGGCCGGGGCACCGTGTTCGTGCACCCCGACCTGTCCGCCGGGCAGCAGGTCTGGACGACGTACTGGGAGCGGTCGTCCGGTGACACCGCGGACGCCGAGACCGGTGTGCTGGAGGAGGGCTCGACCTGGGACGACCCGGCCGGGGCGATCGAGTGGGGGCTGGCTCGGACGCCGCGCGTGGTGGTGGTGGACGCCTCGGGCACGATCTTCTGGGCTGGTGAGGGTGAGCCTCCTACGGAGATTCCGGTTCGCTGGGGTTGATCCGTGGTTGCGGTGGGGGCCGGGGCCGACCGTGCCCGGCTCCGGGCGGTCAGGCTTGATCCCTCCGCCGG
>NZ_JAMHIU010000016.1:0-144505 GCF_023896895.1 Micromonospora sp. CPM1 | reverse complement strand
GGGCAGTCTGGGGGCGGGGAGGGGCGGGTTGTCAACAGGGTGGGGTGGGTTGTCCACAGGGGCTTCGCGCGGGTGGGGTGCGCGGGGACGCTCGGTGGGTGGAACGGGCTTGGGTGATCCGGCAGATCGCGAGTGACCAGGGTGGCGTCGTCACCCGTGCGCAGGCACTCCGGGCCGGCTACAGCCGGCACGAGATCGACAACCTCCTGACCTCGCGTCGGTGGCGACGGCTGGCTCGCGCGACCTACGCCGTCGACCGCCCCGGGCCCGACGGCTCGGAGCGGCGTCGTCAGATCCGGGCGGCGGTCCTGTCGCTGGGCCCGCAGGCGCACGCGGTTCTCGGCACGGCCGCCGAGCTGCACGGGATCGCGGGGCTGCCGAGAACTGGTGCGATTCACGTCGCAGTCCCGGGTCGTGCGGCCCGGCCGACCCGCGTCAAGGACCCCGCCGTGGCGTTGCACCAGTTCGAGCATCCCGAGCAGGCGCTGACGACTGTCGACGGCATTCCGGTGACGGCTCCCACGCACACGCTCGCGGAACTCGTCCTCCGGGTGCCCCGCTACCACGCGGTGGCCCTGCTCGACTCGGCGCTCAACCAGGGAATGATCACCGAGGACGAGTTCGGCGTCATCCCCGCCCTGATCGCGGGCCGGAGGGGTGTGGTGAACGCGCGTCGCCACCTGGCCGAGGCGAACGGCGCCGCCCAGTCGCCGCTGGAGACGCGTACCCGGTTGCGGTGTGTCGACGGCGGCGTTCCGCCGGACGCGCTCCAGATCGAGGTGCGTGACACCGACGGTTACCTGCTCGGGATCGGCGACATGGGCTGGCGGGCCGCCCGGGTGATCGCCGAGGCGGACGGCAGGGATCCGCACTCCACGCCCGACGCGCTCTTCGACGACCGGCAGCGGCAGAACCGCCTGACCAACGCCGGCTGGACCGTCCTGCGATTCACCTGGCCCGACACCCTCCGCCCCGACTACATCCCCCAGGTCGTCCGCGCGGCGCTGGCCGCGACGACCAAGCGTTGACCATGAAGTTGACGGCGATGTCGATCTCAAATCCTGCCGTCAACTTCATGATCGACGGGGTGGGGTGGGGTGGTCAGTAGGATGCCGGTCGTGCGCGTACTTCTTGTGGGTGGTGGTGGGCGGGAGCACGCTCTCGCGCTCGGACTCGCCGGGGATCCGGCCGTCGAGGCGCTGTTCGCGGCTCCGGGGAATCCGGGGATCGCGGCGGTGGCGCAGCTGCGGGAGGTGACACCCACCGACCCGGCAGCCGTGGCGGCCCTCGCCGTCGAGGTCGCGGCCGACCTGGTGGTCATCGGGCCGGAGGCGCCGCTGGTGGCGGGCGTCGCCGACGCGGTACGCGCCAAGGGCATCGCGGTGTTCGGCCCGAGCGCGGAGGCGGCCCGGCTGGAGGGCTCCAAGACGTTCGCGAAGGACGTGATGACCGCCGCGGCGGTGCCGACCGCCCGTGCGTACACCTGCGAGGACGCGGCTGCGGTGGCGCGCGCGCTCGACGAGTTCGGCGCGCCGTACGTGGTGAAGGACGACGGGCTCGCCGCCGGCAAGGGTGTGGTGGTCACCGACGACCGGGCCGAGGCCGAGCGGCACGCCGCGGAGTGCGGCCGGGTGGTGATCGAGGAGTACCTGTCCGGCCCCGAGGTCTCCCTGTTCGTGGTCACCGACGGCGAGGCGGCCGTGCCGCTGCTGCCCGCGCAGGACTTCAAGCGGATCGGTGACGGCGACACCGGGCCGAACACCGGCGGGATGGGCGCGTACACGCCGCTGCCGTGGGCCCCGCCCGGCCTGGTGGACGACGTGATGCGCGATGTGGTGCACCCGACGCTGGCGGAGCTGCGCCGCCGGGGCACCCCGTTCGCCGGCCTGCTCTACGTGGGCCTGGCGATCACCCCGTCCGGCCCGCGCGTGATCGAGTTCAACGCGCGCTTCGGCGACCCGGAGACGCAGGTCGTGCTCGCCCTGCTGGAGACGCCGCTGGGCGGGCTGCTGCACGCCGCCGCCACCGGCACGCTGGGCGCGCACCCGCCGCTGCGCTGGCGCGACGGCGCGGCGGTGACAGTCGTGGTGGCGGCCGAGGGCTACCCGGCGGGCCCGCGTACCGGTGACGTGATCACCGGCGCGGACCGCGCCGGGATCATCCACGCCGGCACCCGCCGGGCCGCCGACGGCACGTTGCGGTCCGCCGGCGGCCGGGTCCTCTGCGGTACGGCGACCGGGCCGGACCTGGCCGCCGCGCGCGACGCCGCCTACGAGCTGGTACGCGAGGTCGAGCTGGCCGGTTCCCACCACCGCACCGACATCGCTTCGGCGGCGGTGGACGGCCGGGTCACGATCCCGGGCTGACCGAGCCGGGGCGGCGGCCGGCCATCCGGTTGAGCACGTTCGCCGTGGCCCGCTCGATGCGCGGGTCACGGTGCCCCTGACGGTCCAGTGCCAGGGTCCAGCCGAGCGTGCCGCTGGCGAAGACCACAGCGCCGCGTGCCGTCTCGTGGACGTGGCTGTTCTGGACCCGCCGCCCGCCCTGCTGGGCCGGGTACGGCGACGAGCTGAGCGTGGTCCCGGAGGGGCGGGCGAGGGCGGCGTGCACCCCGTCCGCCTCGCCCGCGACCACCCCCGGGATGCGGTCGCCGTCGGCGACGCCGGTGCCGGCCCACACCCAGTGGTCGGCGGCGCGCACCACGAGCGGCTGCGGGGTCAGCACGATGCCGTTGTACTGCACGCCGAGCAGCGCCTGTTCCGGCTGGTCGAGGCTACGCCAGGTCAACGTCGGGTCGCTGCCGTCGGCACCCCGGCTGGGGTCGGTCTTGGCGCACTCGACGACCCGCTCGGGGCGGCCGTCGGCGGCGGGGTGGATGCGGGCGTGCCAGTAGACGCTGTTAGCGCCGAGGAACGCCAGGCTGGTGCCCCCGGCCAGCCCGACCTCGGTGGCCCGGCGCATCTCGGCCGACCAGTACTCGTCGTGCCCGCAGAAGACCAGGCCCCGGTACCGGGCCGGATCGAGCCGGCCGGAGTGCAGGTCGAAGCTGGTGGCGTAGCTGACGTCGTACAGGTTGCGTTCCAGCCACCGGATCGCGGCCTCGTCGCGGTCGAAGTGGAAGGGCCGGCCGGCACCGGAGTAGGGGCGGTCGAACGTGACAGCGCGGGCCCGCAGCTCGGGGTCGCGCCGCCCGTCGGGCCGGTAGCCGCCGTACAGGCTCTTGCCGACCCGCCGGTCGCGCGGCCACTGGTTGTACGCCTGCCAGGTGGTCATCGGCAGCACCACGCACAGCGCGGCCGGGCGCCGGTCGTCGCGCACCACGAACGGCGTGCAGGCCCGCCAGCCGTCGGCCGAGGTGAAGACCGCCTGGTAGACGCCGGAGGGCCAGCCGTGCGGGACGGACAGCCGCCAGGACACCGGCCACCGGCAGTCGAGCACGCCGGTGTCCGGGTCGGCGATCGGCACCGGATGCGGCTCGCCGTGCAGCTCGGGGCTGGTCAGCATCGTGCGGGCACCCGCGCCGCCGTACCAGCCGAGGCGGTGCACGCTGATCCGGAACCGTCCGGCCGGGTTGACCGCGACGTGGAACTCGATCTCCTCGCCGGGGGCGACGCTCGTCGTCGAGGCGTACCCCTGGATCTGGCGCCGCCGGTCGTCGGCGGCCCGGCCGTCGTCTTCCGGCCACCACGGCTCACCGAGGGCGCGGTTCTCCCGCTCGACCGGCGAGACCGGCGGGATCGGCAACCGGTTGGGTGAGTCGCCGGGCCGGCCGCCGAAGACCGGGTCGAGCGGGCCGAGGGCGGCGGCGGACGCGCCGCCGACGAGGAGGCCGAGCGCGGTACGCCGCCGAAATCGGTCCATTGTGGTACACCCCGTCTCCCCGTTCGATCGGGGGAGACGGTAGCACCGGGAGGTCCGCGCTGTCTGACCGATGTGGATCAGTCGAAGTAGCGGCGCAGCTCCCGGCTGAGCACCTTGCCGGTGGCGTTGCGCGGCAGGTACTTGACGAACACCACGTCGCGGGGCACGGAGAAGCGGGCCAGGTAGCGCCGGACGTACTCGCGGACCGCCTCCGGGTCGAGCGTCTCGCCGGTGCGCAGCGCCAGGAACGCGGCCAGCCGCTGGCCGTAGTCGGGGTCCGGTACGCCGATCACGGCGACCTCGCGGACCTGCGGCAGCCGGGCGATCAGGTCCTCCACCTCGGACGGGAAGACGTTCTCGCCACCGGAAACGATCATGTCGTCGGCGCGGCCGTCGACGAAGAGAAGGCCGTCGGCGTTGAGCCGGCCCAGGTCGCCGGTGTCCAGCAGGCCGTCGCGGCTCTCCCGGCCGGCGCCCGAGGTGTAGCCCTCGAACAGCATCTCGTTGCCCACGAAGATCCGCCCGACCTCACCGTCGCGGACCGGCCGGCCGTTCTCGTCGAGGATGGCCAGCCGGGTGCCGTGCGGCGGCCGGCCGGCAGTGGTGGGCGCGGCGCGCAGCTCACGTGGGCCGGCGATGGAGGCCCAGGAGACCTCGGTCGAGCCGTACAGGTTGTAGAGCACGTCGCCGTAGCGGTCCATGAAGGCGACGGCCAGGTTGCCGGGCAGCGCGGATCCGCTGACCGCGACCACCTTGAGCGGCGGCAGGGGCTGCGGCGGCGCCACCTCCATCAGCCGTTGCAGCATCACCGGTACGGCGAACATCGCGTCGCACCGCTGGTCGACGAGCGCGGCGAGCGTGGCGGCCGGGTCGAAGCGCCGGTGCAGCACGACGGTGGCGCGCAGCGCGAACGAGACCTGGAGCGCGGCGTACCCCCAGGTGTGGAAGATCGGCGCGGCGATCATCACGGTGTTCTTCGCGTGCAGCGGGATACGGTCGATGATGGACACCAGCGGGCCGAAGCCGTGCGGGGTGGGCCGGCGGGCACCCTTGGGCGCGCCGGTGGTGCCGGAGGTGAGCACTATGGTGCGCCCGTCGCGCTCCGGGGGCTGGAGCTTCTCGCCGGGGACCGCGGCGGCGATCAGCTCCTCCTGCCGCCGCTCGTCGACCCGGTGCAGCTCGGCCGGGAGGCCGAGGACGCGCTCGGTGAACTCGCCGTCGTGCACGAGGGCGCGCATGCCCTGTTCCTCGGCCACCGTCACCAGTTGCGCGGCGGACAGCCCGGTGTTGACCAGGACGGCGTCCGCGCCGAGCAGCATCGCGGCCACTATCGCCTCGATCAGGCCGTGGTGGTTGCGGCAGAGCACACCCACCCGGTCGCCGGTCTGCACGCCGAGGTGGGACCGCAGCGACCGGGCCAGCCGCTCGGAGCGGTCGAGCAGTTCCTGGTACGTCATGGTGGCGCCCTGCTCGTCGACGACGGCGATGCGGCCGGGGTCGCGGGCGGCGGCCTGGCGCAGCTCCCCGGCGAGGCTCCAGCCCCACCGGCGCAGCGCGTTGAGCTGGGAGACCACGCGGATCGGTCCGCCCGGGGTGAGCAGTCCACGTCGGGTCAGCGTGGCGGCGATGAACGGCAGGTCCAAGGCGCAACTCCTTCGCGTTCGTGGTTCGTCGACCAGGCTCCGGACGGTCGGCCGTCCGGTTCGGCATGATCTTGTGCCCGATCGCGGTTCGGGTCGGCCCGGGAGCGGCGGCCCGGCCCGCGACGGCGCGAGGCGTCGTCACGGGTCGGGCCGCGGCCCGCCGGCGGTCAGCGGATCTGCATCCCGGAGATGGCCCGGGAGATGACCAGCCGCTGGATCTCGGAGGTGCCCTCGAAGATGGTGTAGATCTTGGCGTCGCGGTACCACCGCTCGACCGGGTGGTCGCGCAGGAAGCCGGCGCCGCCGAGGAGCTGGACCGCCTTGTCGGTCACCGAGACGGCCACCTCACCGGCCTTCAGCTTGGACATCGAGCCCTCGCCGGCGGTGAACGGCCGGTTGTTGCGGCCCATCCAGGAGGCGCGCCAGACCAGCAGCCGGGCCGCGTCGATCTCCATCTTCATGTCGGCGAGCGCGAACGCGACCGCCTGGTTGGAGATGATCGGCCGTCCGAACTGGACCCGCTCCTTGGCGTAGTCCAGGGCGTACTCGTAGGCGGCGCGGGCCACGCCGAGCGCCTGCGCGCCGACCGTCGGGCGGGACAGCTCGAACGTCCGCATCGCCGCCTGGCCGGAGGCGCGCTGCCCGGACCGGGCGCGGGCCAGGCGCTCGTCGAGTGCGTCCTTGCCGCCGAGCAGGCAGCGGCCGGGCACCCGGACGTCGTCGAGGAAGACGTCGGCGGTGTGCGAGGCCCGCAGCCCGAGCTTGCGCAGCTTGCGGGTGGCGGTCAGACCGGGCGTGCCCGGGGGTACGACGAACGCGGCCTGCCCGCGCGAGCCCAGTTCGGGCTCGATCGAGGCGGTGACCACGTGCACCCCGGCGATGCCGCCGTTGGTGGCGTACGCCTTCTGCCCGTTGAGCACCCACTCGTCGGTGGCCTCGTCGTAGACGGCGCGGGTACGCATCGAGCCGACGTCGGAGCCGGCTTCCGGCTCGCTCGTGCAGAACGCGGCGACGGCCGGGGAGTCGACGTCGCCGAAGCACTGCGGCACCCACTCGACGAGCTGGTCGGGGGTGCCGGCGCCGTAGATCGCGGCGACCGCGAGGGAGGTGCCGAAGATGCTCAGGCCGATGCCGGCGTCACCCCAGAAGAGTTCCTCGCTGGCGATCGGCAGGGAGAGGCCGGTGGGGTCGGCCCAGCAGGTGGCGAGGAACTCGAACCCGTACAGGCCGACCTTCGCGGCCTCCTGGATGATCGGCCAGGGAGTCTCCTCCCGGGCGTCCCACTCGGCCGCGGCCGGGCGCACGACCTCGGCTGCGAAGCCGTGCACCCAGTCGCGAAGGTCCCGCTGTTCCTCGTTCAGGTCTAGCGAGAACTCGGTCATGTCAGGCCTTGGGGATGTCGAACAGGTTGGCGATGTTGGCGGCCAGACCCAGGTCGCCCTTGGCCTTCAGCTTGCCGGTCATGAACATCATCACCGGGTTGGCGCCACCGGAGACGATCTTCAGGAACTCGACCGGGCCCATGGTGAGGCTCAGCTTCGGGTCGCGGGTCGCGGTCTCCGAGGCGGTGCAGGTGCCGTTCTCGATGACGATCTCGTAGGTGTCGGTGCCACCGTCCGGGCGGCCGGTGATGTTCCAGTGGATGACCGCGTTGGTGGAGCCGGCGCGGTCGGCGCGGAACAGCGCGGGCATCCGGTTGAAGACCTCGCTGAGGATCTTGCCGCGCGCCTCGCCCGACATGATCTCGGCGATCTTGGCGTCCGGCGTGGTCTTGACCAGCTGCGCGAACTCCTTCGGGCCCACGTTCGCGAAGTTGGCCGGGTCGAAGTCAGTCATTGGGGAATGCACCTCTCGGGCGGAGCCGACTTTGGTTACTCTGGCGTAACCTTACGCACGGGTAGGTATGCTCGCAAGAGTGTCCAGCACGCCGACCTTCAAGCGCCTCCCACGGGCCGTACGCGAGCAGCAGATGCTCGACGCGGCGGTGAAGGTGTTCTCCCGCCGCGGCTTCCACGCCGCCAGCATGGACGAGATCGCCGACGACGCCGGCATCTCCAAGCCGATGGTCTACGCCTATCTCGGCACCAAGGAGGAACTCTTCATCGCCTGCCTGCACCGGGAGAGCACCCGGATGATGGAGGCGATCGCCGGCGCCGCCGCCCCCGACCTGCCCGCCGACGAACGGCTCTGGCGCGGGCTGCGCGCGTTCTTCGGCTTCGTCGGCGCGCACCGGGACGGCTGGGCGGTGCTCTACCGGCAGGCCCGCGGCTCCCAGCCGTTCGCCGCCGAGCTCGCCGCCATGCGGGGCCGGCTGGTCGAGGTGGTCGCCGGGATGCTCGACCACGCGCTGCGCGCCTCCGGCCGCGAGGTCGGCGCCACCGACCTGGAGGTGGTCTCGTACGCGCTCGTCGGCGCCAGCGAGTCGCTCGCCGACTGGCTCGCCGACCACCCGGAGGCCGACGCCGGCAAGACCGCGACCCGGATGATGAACGTGGCCTGGCTCGGCGCCGACCAGTTGCTGCGCGGCGTGAGCTGGCATCCGCCGGTGGCGTGACGCCGGTCAGCGGCGGCCGGCGGCCCGCCGGCGGGCCCGCCGACGGCCCCAGCGGACGGCCTCGAACAGGCCGGTGACGGCCAGCGAGATGGCGACGCCGGCGAGCAGCCCGGACAGCGGGTTGTGCTCGAACGCCAGGCCGCCGAAGTAGCCGAGCAGCCCGCAGTAGATCCCCCAGGTGGTACACGCCAGGCCGTCGTAGAGCAGGAACGTGCGCGCCGGGTAGCGGACCGCACCCATGGTCAGCGTGACGGCGGTCCGGCCGCCGGGGACGTACCGGGCGGTGGTCAGGATCATCCCGCCGCGCCTGTCGACCGCCCGGCGGGCCCACTCCGAGCTGGCCCGCCGCCTGCTGTCCGCCGGGAACCGGGCCAGCCGGTGCGCGCCGCCGCCACGCCCGATCGCGTACGAGATGTGGTCGCCGAGGAGCGCGCCGAACGCGGCGGTCACGATCACGAGCACCAGGTTCGGCTCGCCGCCCGCCGCGAAGACGCCGGCCGTGATCACCACCGTCTCGCCCGGTACCGCCGGGAAGAACGCGTCGACCGCGGTGACCGCGATGATCAGCAGATACACCCACGGAGACGTCACCGTGTGGTGCAGCAGGTCGAGCACGTCCCCCATGCACCCATGCTCTGTGGTGCGGTGTCAGGCAGGGGCGCTTCTCAGGCAAAAGGCGTCGAGCAGGGGCCCTTCCTTCGCCTCGGCCGTGGGGCCGCGCGAGGTGAGCACCACGGGCGCCCCCAGCGCCTCCGAGACGGCGGCCGGCCAGTCGTCCGGCGCCTCGTCCAGCACCGGCCGGGCGCGCAGCAGCCGCCGGGTGAGCGCGGCCTGCCGGTCCAGGTCACCGGCCGGGCCGGGGACGAGCCGGTCGGTGTCCTCGTACCGGCGGCAGATCCGCAGCTCCGGACCGGCCAGGTCGAGGTGGGTGAGCGCCAGCCCGTCCACGCCGCCCGCCACCTCCAGCGCGTACCGGTGGGCGACCGCGTCGAAGTGCCCGAACCGGAACCGGCCCTGCCAGCGATTCGCCGAGTTGTGCCGGTCGGTGAACGGCAGCGACGCGTCCTCGGTGACCAGCGGCCCGGGACCGTGCCGAGTGGTGGTCGTCCGCAGCACGCCGAGCCGCTGCGCGGTCCCGGCCATGCCCGCCTCGGCGAGCAGCGTCTCGGCGTTGGCGAACGTCGTGGTGCTCCACGTCGTGTACGGGTGGAAGCCGTGCCACTCGTCCAGCAGCACCCCCTGCGCGCCCTCGAACACGCAGGTGCCCTCGCGCAGCGCGCCCGCGAGCCAGGTCCGGTCGACGATCGCCACCCGGCGCGCGAAGGCCGCGTACGCGGGCAGGCAGTCCTCCACCGGCGGCGCGTCCAGTGGTCCCAGCTCGGCGGTGAGCCGGTCGCGCAGCGCGGTCAGCCGCCGGCGAAGCACCGCCGGGCGGCGGCAGTCCGCCACCCGGGGTGCCTCGTCGGGGTGGGCGAGGCCGTACGCGACCGCCTCGCCCACCCCGAGCCCGCAGGAGCCGTGCCGGTCGGCTCCCCGGGCGATCTCCCGGGCGCGGTTGGCGGCCCGGTGGTACGGGGTGGCGAGCAGCGCCTCCCCGTCCACTGTCAGACGGTCGAGTGCGTCGGGCACGCCGACCGACGCGAGGTGGTCGGCCTCGGCGGCCAGCGCCAGCGGGTCCACCACCACGTGCCGCGCCAGGTGCGTCCGTACGCCCGGACGGAACGTCCCGGCGCCGAACTGCGCGAACGTGTGGTGCCTCCCGTCGCGCAGGACGACGTTGTGCGCCGCCTGCGCGCCCCCGTTGAACCGGACCACCGTGTGGACCTGCCGGGTGGCGCAGAGCAGGTCCACCACGGTGCCCTTGCCGGCGTCGCCGTAGCCGAGGTCGACCACCATCACGTGGTTCACAGCCGGGTGACCCCGCTTCCGCCGCCGGCCGGGCTGAACGGCAGCGTCGCCACCGCGCGCCGGCCGGAGCCGAGCCGGGCCAGCGCCTTCGACACCGTCCGGGTGGCGGTGGAGCCGGCCCGGTCCAGGTCGCGCAGCCCGGCGTCCAGGTCGATGGCCTGCTCGCCGAGGCCGACGGTGAGCGCGATCGTCTCGCAGACCGCGTCCAGGTCGTCCAGCTCGACCGCGTTCTGCCCGAGCAGACCGCGCCAGAAGTCGAGCACCTTGCGGTTGCCCGCGTAGTGGCTGCCGGCGGGCAGCAGGTAGTAGGTGTCCCAGCGCGCGGTCACCTCGTCCACGATCTGCCGGACCGGCACGTCCTCGCGCAGGTCGTCGCCGATCAGCCGGGTCACCTCCGCGGTCTTCACCGCCGGGTACGCCAGCTCGTCGCCGATGATGAACAGGTAGCCGCGCCGGCCGCGCTTGTCCCAGCTGTCGGTGGCCGTGTGCCGGGCCATGAAGTACAGCGCCAGCTCGTACGACTCCATCATCTGGCCGCCACCGCCGCCCTCCAGCACGATCCGGCCGAGGTCGTCGTCCATCCGGTTGTCGGACTCGAACTGCCCGACCTGCAACGGCACCCGGTCGCAGGTGGCGTCGCCGATGGCGCCGAACATGACCTGCGGATCCTTCGCGTACCCCTGGCGCAGCAGCAGGCCCAGCAGCTGCGGCAGCTTGCTCTGCAGCACCCGGGGCACGTGCCCCATCGAGCCGGTGACGTCGAACAGCACGGCGATCGGCGTCGACTGCGGGTGCTCGGCGGAGTCGCGGCTCTCCCGCAGCGCGTCGCGCGGGTCGAGCGCCGGGTGCACCTTCCGCGCGCCGCTGTCGCTGTACGAGAACGCGCTCTTGCCGGTGCGGCGCCGGTAACGGTCGGCGGCGTCGTACACGTCGGTGGACCAGATTCCACTGCCCATGGCAGCCTCCCTACGGGTTGAGGGTGAAGGGTCGGAAGGTGCGTGGCCCGTACAGCCGGTGCAGCACCTCGTCCAGTTCGCGCAGCAGCCGCCAGGCGTCGTCCGGCCGGGTGGCGAGCGCGGTGCCCCGGCAGCCGTCGGCGAAGGCGCGCAGCTCGCGCGGCGCGCGGTCGCCCATCAGCCAGGTCATGCAGCGGGCGGCCATCGCGATGTCGGTGCCCGGGCCGCACTGCCGCTTCGCGGCGACCTCCGGCGGATACCAGTCCTCGTGGCCGGGCACCAGCGCCGGCACGAGCCCGCCCGGCTCGGCCGAGAAGCACCAGTCGACGAGCACCACGCCGTGCGCGTCCGGCTCGATCAGCACGTGCCGGGGCAGCACCGCGCCGTGCACCACGCCGGCCCGGTGGGCCAGGCCGAGCGCCACCAGCAGCCGCCGCCACATCCAGGCCGCGTCGCGCGGGTCCAGCCCGTCCGGGTACGCGCGACGCACGTCGTCCAGACTGTGCAGTCCGGGTACGGTCACCAGCTCGTTGACCTGCCGTTGCACGCCGGTCGACGGGTCACGCGCCGGGTAGGAGTCGACGAGCCGGGGCACGTACGCGAGGTGCCGGGCGTCGCCGTGCTCGGCGATCCGGCGCAACGCGCGCGCCTCGCGGGCCATCAGGTCGTTGTCGCCCGGGTGCCGGGCCACCTTGAGCAGCCGCCCGTCCCCGTGGTCGTGCAGGTCGGCGACGTCGCCCGCGTACATCGGGGCGGGGGTGCGCCACCGGGTGGTGACGGTGACGAGAGCGTCGGCGGCGGCGGCGCGTACCCCCGGGTCGGCCGCGCCCAGCCGGTCGGGGTGCAGCGCGCCGACCAGCTCGCGGTAGCGGCGGGCCGGCTCCTGCGTGCCGAACAGGTCGGCGTCGGTGCGCGCGGTGGTGACCAGCCGGATCGCCTCCTCGGTCCTCACCGCACCGTCTCCTCCCGGGCGGGGCGCAGCAGCGCCGGGTGCAGCAGCCGGGCGTCTCCGGCGCGGTAGAGCTTGGCCCGGGGGCCGCCGCGCGCGCCGCCGCGTTCGGTGCTGGCGCCGGTGCTCTCCACGAAGCCGGGCACCGAGAGCACCTTGCGGTGGAAGTTGCCGGCGTGCAGCGGGTGGCCCCAGACCGTCTCGTAGACCTCCCGCAGCTCGGTGATCGTGAACTCGGGGGCGAGGAACCGGGTGGCCAGCGGCGTGTACTCCAGCTTGGAGCGGGCGCGCTCCAGGCCGTCGTCGATGATCCGGCCGTGGTCGAAGGCGAGCTGCCGGCTGGTGAGCGCGGTGACCGGCAGCCAGATCGCCTCGTCGGCGTCGGTGTCGGCGACCGGGTCGGGCAGGTCGGGGGCGAACGCCAGGTGCGCGACCGAGACCACCCGCATGCGCGGGTCGCGGTCGGGCGCGCCGTAGCTGCCGAGCTGTTCGAGGTGCACCCGGCGCAGCCGCTCGCCGCCGAGGCCGGTCTCCTCGGCCAGCTCGCGCCGGGCGCCCGCGGCCAGGTCCTCGTCCGGCTGGACGAAGCCGCCGGGCAGCGCCCAGTGCCCCGCGTAGGGCGGCGCGCCGCGCCGGATCAGCAGCAGGTGCAGCGCGCCCTCGCGGATGGTCAGCGCGACCACGTCGACGGTGACCGCGACCGCCGGGTAGTCCCGGGGGTCGTACCCGGCGAGGAAGTCCTGCTCGTTCACGGTCACTCACTCTCTCAGGTTGAGAACAACTCAATCTGAGAACAACTTAGCGCCGAAAAGAGGGGACGGCAAGTCCCCTCTTTCACTCAGCGCACGGAGCCGGCCAGATGCGGCCTTCCGTCCCGGGCGCTGTGCAGCGCGAAGTCCCAGCCCGCGCCCGCCGCCGAGGCGCTGAACGCCACAGTCGACGGCAGCGGCACCGGCAGCTTGAACGACACGTCCACTGTGTACGCCTCGGGCAGCCGGGGCTCCAGCGCGGCCAGGCAGCGGGCCTTGCTCCACATGCCGTGCGCGATCGGGCGCGGGAAACCGAACAGCCGCGCGCCCAGCTTCGAGGTGTGGATCGGGTTGTGGTCGCCGGAGACGCGCGCGTAGTCCGTACCCACCCGGGGCGTCACCCGCCACCGCGCCGATGAGTCCGGCGGCGCCGGGCGGTCACCCCGGTCGCGCCGCGGGCCGCCGCCCGTGGCGCGCTCCTTCCCGAGGTACGTGGACACGCCGCGCCACACCTCCTCGCCGCCGATCGACCCGATCAGCACCACGTCGAGCTGACGGCCCCGCTCGTGCGGGCGCAGGTTCTCCGCGTACGTGTGGAAGTCGACGCGCTCGCCGACCTCGACCGGCCGGTGCACGGTGATCCGGTTGGCGACGTGCACCACGCCGGTCAGCGGGATCGGGAAGCCCGGACCCGTCATCAGCCGCAGCGACAGCGGGAACCCGAGCACGTGCAGGTACGTCGCCGGCAGCCGGTCGGTCAGCCGGAACCCGCACACCCGGTCGTAGTCCGCCAGATGCCCCTGGTCCACCGCGACCCCACCGACGGCGAGTTCCAGCGCCGGCACGTCCGTCCCGCGCCGCCCCCCGACCCCGGGCACCACTCCCAGCAGCGCACGCCGGTAGAGCGCCCCACTGGCAGGCAGCCCGTCCAGCTCCACCCGCCGCCGCCCCGCCGCCCCTTCGCTCGGTCGATCATGAAGTTGGCTGCCTTGTGGATCTCCAGAAGTGCCGTCAACTTCATGATCGTCGGAGGTCGGGCGGGCGTTGGTCTGGGCGAGGGCGGCGGCTCGGGCGGAGGTCAGGTCGCGGGTGGGGCCCTCGATAAGGTCGTGCAGGGTCAGGTCCTCCTCGTGGTCCTTCGCCATCACGCCCCCAGCAGACTCTGGCCGCAGACCCGGACCACGTTGCCGCTCACCGCGCCGCTCGCCGGCCAGGAGAGCCAGCCGATCGTCTCGGCCACGTCCACCGGCAGGCCGCCCTGGGCCATGCTGTTCATCCGCCGTCCCGCCTCGCGGATGGTCAGCGGGATACGCGCCGTCAGCCGCGTCTCGATGAAGCCCGGCGCGACAGCGTTCAGGCTGATCCCGCGCTCGCGCAGCACCGGGGAGAGCGAGTCGACCAGGCCGATCACGCCGGCCTTGCTCGTCGCGTAGTTGGTCTGCCCCCGGTTGCCGGCGATCCCGGCGATCGACGAGACCGACACGATCCGGCCGCCGGCCGGGATCAGGTCGCGCTCCAGCAGGACGTCGTTGATCCGCTCCTGGCTGGACAGGTTCACGTCGATCACCGAGTCCCACCGGTCGGCGTCCATCCGGCCCAGCGTCTTGTCCCGGGTGATGCCCGCGTTGTGCACCACGACGTCGACCCGGCCGTGCCGGGACGCCAGATGCTCCGCCAGCCGGGTCGGCGCATCAGGCGCGGTCAGGTCGAGCTGCACCGCGCTGCCGCCGATCTCGTTGGCGACAGCGGCCAGCTCGTCCCCGGCCGCCGGGATGTCCAGCGCCACCACCTGGGCGCCGTCGCGGGCAAGCACCTTCGCCAGCGCCGCGCCGATGCCCCGGGCCGCGCCGGTCACCAGCACCACCTGCCCGTCCAACGGCCGGTCCCAGTCGGCCGGCGCGACCGCGGTGCCGGTGCCCACGCGTACGACCTGGCCCGAGACGTACGCGGAGCGGCCGGAGAGCAGGAACCGGAGCGTGGACTCCAGGCTCACCGGGGTGCCGGCGTCACCCTCGCGGGTCACGTAGACGAGCTGGGCGGTCACGCCCCGGCCGAACTCCTTGCCGATGCTGCGGGTCAGGCCCTCCAGCGCGCGCTGGGCGGTAGCCTCCCGGGGAGAGCTGCACTCGGCCGGCGGGGTGCCCAGCACGATCACCCGGCCGCTGGGCAGCAGCGACCGGGCCTGCGGGTGGAAGAAGTCGTAGAGCTGGCGCAGCCCGGCGGAGTCGGTGATCCCGCTGGCGTCGTACACCAGGGCCGCGAAGCGGCGGTCGGCGTCGTGCGCGGCGACCGGATCGGCCAGCTCGACCCCGGCGGCGGTCAGGATCTTGCCGGCCGGCTCGGCGATCCGGCCGCCGGCCGAGGAGCCGAGCAGGACCGGCCCGGGAACGAGCGGGTCACCGGGCGTGTGCCGGCGCAGTCGGGGCGGGTCGGGCAGCCCGAGGCGCTTGACCAGCGCGCGACCGGCCCCCGTCTGGACGAAGCTCGCGTACCTGTCGGTCATAGGCGTAGCCTACTGGCGAGTAGGGTTCGGGCAACAGTTTCGAGGAGGCCGATCGTGCAGAGTGTCCGGCGGGTCGCGGTCATCGGGGGCAACCGCATCCCCTTCGCCCGGTCCAACTCGCGCTACGCGCACGCGTCCAACTCCGACATGCTCGGTGCGGCGCTCGACGGGCTGGTCGCCCGGTTCGGGCTGGCCGGCGAGCGGGTCGGCGAGGTCGTGGCCGGCGCGGTGCTCAAGCACTCCCGCGACTTCAACCTCACCCGCGAGGTGGTGCTCGGCTCCCGGCTCGACCCGCACACCCCCGCGTACGACATCCAGCAGGCCTGCGGCACCGGGCTGGAGGCAGCCATCCTGGTCGCCAACAAGATCGCCCTCGGGCAGATCGAGGTCGGCATCGCCGGTGGCGTCGACACCACCTCGGACGCGCCGCTCGCCGTCAACGAGGACATGCGGCGCACCCTGATCCAGCTCAACTCGGCCCGTACGCTCGGCGAACGGCTCAAGATCGCCGCGAAGCTGCGCCCGCACCAGCCGTTCAAGCCCGATATCCCGCGCAACGCCGAACCCCGTACCGGGCTGTCGATGGGTGAGCACGCGGCCCGGACCGCGCTGCGCTGGAACGTCGACCGCACCGCGCAGGACGAACTGGCGCTGCGCTCGCACCAGCGGCTCGCCGCCGCGTACGACAAGGGGTTCTTCGACGACCTGATGACCCCGTACCTGGGGCTCACCCGGGACCAGAACCTGCGGCCGGACACCAGCCTCGAGAAGCTCGGCTCGCTCAAGCCGGTCTTCGGCGCCTCCGGCGCGGACGCCGAGCGGGCCACCATGACCGCCGGCAACTCCTCGCCGCTCACCGACGGCGCGTCCACCGTGCTGCTCGCCTCCGAGGAGTGGGCCAAGGCGCACAACCTGCCGGTGCTGGCGTGGTTCTCCTGGTCCGAGGCCGCCGCCGTCGACTTCGTGCACGGCGACGAGGGCCTGCTGATGGCCCCCGCGTACGCCGTGCCCCGGATGCTCGCCCGCGCCGGGCTGAGCCTCCAGGACTTCGACTTCTACGAGATCCACGAGGCGTTCGCCTCGCAGGTGCTGGCCACGCTGGCCGCGTGGGAGTCGCCGGAGTTCTGCAAGGAGCGCCTCGGCCTGGACGCCCCGCTCGGCTCGATCGACCGGGACAAGCTCAACGTCAACGGCTCGTCGCTGGCGGCCGGGCACCCGTTCGCCGCCACCGGCGGCCGGATCGTCGCCACGCTCGCCAAGCTGCTCGACCAGAAGGGGAGCGGGCGCGGCCTGATCTCCATCTGCGCGGCCGGCGGGCAGGGCGTGACCGCGATCCTGGAGCGCTGACGGGCGACGCCCGCCCGGTTCTGCGCCGGGCGGGCGATCCCTTTTCGCCGGGGCCGGCAACCCGCCTGCCGGCCCGTTCCGTCCCCTGGGCATGAGGCGAACGAGGGGCGGCACCCCGTGACCGGGCGTGACGAGGAGTTCCGCGACTACGTGGCCACGCGGCTGGAGCCGCTGCGCCGGACGGCGTACCTGCTCTGCCGGGACTGGCACACGGCGGACGACCTGGTGTCGATCACGTTGAGCAAGCTCTACCGCAACTGGCGGCGGGCGCTCGGCGCGGACAACCTCGACGCGTACGTCCGGGGGATGCTCACCAACGCGTGGCTGGACGAGCGGCGCCGGCCGTGGCGGCGGGAGCGCAGCACCGACGACGTGCCGGACCGGGTGGACCTGGCAGCCGGGGAGCCGGCGGTCGGTGAGCGGGAGATGCTGCTGGAGATGCTGGGCCGGCTCGCGCCGCGGAGACGGGCGGTCGTGGTGCTCCGCTTCTACTGCGACCTGTCGGTCGAGGAGACCGCGCGAATTCTCGGCGTCAGCACCGGAACCGTGAAGAGTCAGGCCGCCCGTGCGCTGGAGACGCTGCGGCTGCTCGCCTCGCACCATTCGGCAGTGGAGAGCGGGAGGCAGAGATGACGTACCGGCAGATCTTCGACGAGGCGATCGGCGACGCGCCGCCGACGGCGGTGGACGTGGACGGCCTGGTGGCGCGGGAGGGCCGGCGTCGGCGGCGACGGGTGGGGGCGTACGCCTCGGCGACGGCGGTGCTGGCACTGGCGCTCGGCGTCGGCGTGGTCGTGCAGCCGGGGGCGTCCGGCGGCCCGGCGCCCGCCTACTCGGCCGCGTCCGCCACCGCGCGGACCCATCCGGAGCGCCTGCGGACGGCGATGCTCACCGCGCTCGACCGGGAGGCGCCGGACCTGCGGTGGGTCCGGGGCGCCGCGGCCACCGACCCGGAGACCTGGGGCGGCCCGCTGACCGACGCGCCGCAGTGGTCGGTGCGGCCGCTGCGCTGGGAGTCGATGACGGGCTGGTTCGGGGTGGGTGTCGCCGCCCGGGGCGAGGTCCGGTCGTACCTGACCATCGACGTGGGAAGACCGCTACCCGGTCAGGCGAGCGGTCCGGACGAGTGCGAGGACGGCATGGTCGCCTGCCGCCTGTTCACCGGGCCGGACGGCGAGCGGGTGGTGACGTTCGACTTGCGGGGCTTCCGTGCGCCGCCCACGTCCCGCCGACAGCCGATCAACGTGCGGTTCGTGATCGTGAAGCGGACCGACGGCACCCGGGTGAGCGTGCAGACGAACTCGTTCACCGACCGGCACCTCCTGACCGCCGGGGAGATGGCCGCCGTCGCGCTGGACCGGAAGATCCGGCTGGGCTGAGGGCGTTCCCGGTCCGGCCTGCCCACAGGCCGGACCGGGGACCGGCGTCGCCGGGGCCCGCCCGGAGGTCGTGAAAGACTGAGGTACGTGACGACGATCCCGAACGTGCTCGCCAACCGGTACGCCTCGCCCGAACTGGTCGCCCTCTGGTCACCGGAGGAGAAGGTCCGGATGGAGCGCCGGCTCTGGCTGGCGGTGCTCAAGGCCCAGCGTGATCTCGGCGTGCCGGTGCCGGACGGGGTCGTCGAGGCGTACGAGCGGGTGGTCGACCAGGTCGACCTGGCCTCGATCGCGGCCCGTGAGCGGGTCACCCGGCACGACGTGAAGGCTCGGATCGAGGAGTTCAGCGCGCTCGCCGGGCACGAGCACGTGCACAAGGGGATGACCTCCCGCGACCTCACCGAGAACGTCGAGCAGCTCCAGATCCGGGCCTCGCTGGAGCTGATCCGGGACCGGGTGGTCGCCACCCTGGCCCGGCTGGGCTGGCACGCGGGCGAGTATTCCGCGCTGGTGATGACCGGCCGGTCGCACAACGTCGCCGCGCAGGCCACCACGCTGGGCAAGCGCTTCGCATCGGCGGCCGAGGAGCTGCTGATCGCGTACGAGCGGCTGGAGGACCTGATCGGCCGCTACCCGCTGCGCGGGATCAAGGGACCGGTGGGCACCGCCGCCGACCAGCTCGACCTGTTCGACGGCGACGCCGGCAAGGTGGCCGAGCTGGAGCAGCGGGTGGCCGGGCACCTGGGCTTCCGCCGGGTGCTGGACAGCGTCGGCCAGGTGTACCCGCGTTCGCTGGACTTCGACGTGCTCTCCGCGCTGGCCCAGGTGGCTGCCGCGCCGTCGTCGCTGGCCACCACGATCCGGCTGATGGTGGGGCAGGAGCTGGTCACCGAGGGCTTCAAGCCGGGCCAGGTCGGTTCCAGCGCGATGCCGCACAAGATGAACACGCGCTCGTCGGAGCGGGTGAACGGCTTCGCGGTGATCATCAGGGGTTACCTGTCGATGGTCGGCGAGCTGGCCGGTGACCAGTGGAACGAGGGTGACGTCTCCTGCTCGGTGGTGCGCCGGGTCGCGCTGCCTGACGCGTTCTTCGCCGCCGACGGGCTGTTCCAGACGTTCCTCACCGTGCTGGACGAGTTCGGCCCGTACCCGGCGGTGATCAACCGGGAGCTGGAGCGCTTCCTGCCGTTCCTCGCCACCACGAAGATCCTGGTGGCGGCCGTACGCCGGGGCGTGGGCCGGGAGGTCGCGCACGAGGTGATCAAGGAGCACGCGGTCGCCGTGGCGCTGGCCATGCGGGAGAAGGGCGCGCCCGAGAACGACCTGTTCGACCGGCTGGCCGCCGACGGCCGGCTGGGCCTGACCCGGGCCGAGATCGACACCCTGGTGGCCGACCGCAACGCCTTCGCAGGCGCCGCCACCGACCAGGTCGCCCGGGTGACCGCAAGGATCACCAAGGTCGTCGAGTCCCACCCCCAGGCCGCCGCCTACTCCCCACCCCCCATCCTCTGACCTTTTCTGGTCGATCATGAGGTTGGCGGCACTCAGGGAGATCGTTCCTGCCGTCAACTTCATGATCGACGCGGTGAGGGCGGCGGCAGCGCCGGTCAGGGGCCGGTGGGGGTTTCGGCCGCGGAACTCAGGTTGGGGGCGCTCGCGGGTTCGGCGATGCCACCGGGCGCGGAGGCGATCTCCGGGTCGTGGGCGGTCTCGGCCGCGATCGCCGGCTGGTCCGGCGGCATGACGTCCGGCATCTTCGGCGCGACGATCACCGCCGTGCCGTACGCGCAGATCTCCATCCACATCTCGCCGCAGTCGCGGCTGTCGAAGCGCATGCCGATTACCGCGTTCGCGCCCAGGCGGCGCGCCTCCTCGCCGAGGCGCGCCACCGAGTCGGTACGCCACCGCGTCAGGTTGTCCGGCGCCAACGGGTCGTAGGCGCCACCGCGCAGGTTCTTGACCCCCTCGCGGTACGGGTTGCGGGTCCTCGCCATCGAGGAGACCACTTCGCCGAGGATCTGGCGGATCTCGTAGCCGGGCAGTTGATCCGTCGTCACGACCAGCACGCTTCCGATGCTGTCAGTCCCCGGCCGGGTGGTTCGCGAGCCGTGTTCAGCTGACCGGATGCTGAAAAACGGCGCGGCGCGGACGGCCGGGCCGCACCCGGCCGATCCGCGCCGCATCGGCATCAACCGTCAGACACCGGCCGTCGAGGTGATCCAGGACCGGTTGTACGCGACGCTGCCGTAGTTCTGGATGGTGGTGCCGTTGGCGGTGGAGGCGACGCCGACCTGCCGGCCGTTGTAGAACTGCGGGCCGCCCGAGTCGCCCCGCCACGCGTTGCCGTTGACCCGGGTGCTCCGGATCGCCTGGCCGCCGTACGCGTCGGTGACGCTGGTGCTGGTCACCTGAACGGTGGCGGTCTTGAGCTGGGGCGACGCGCCGCAGCCGCTGTAGCAGGTCATGCCCCAGCCGTAGATGGTGTTGGTGGAGCCGACCGGCGGGTTGCTGCTGGCCAGCGACACGGCGGAGGTGCTGACCGTGCTGGACAGGCGCAGCAGGGCCAGGTCGTAGCGGGTGTACGAGGCGCTCACGGTGCGGGTCACGCCGCCCGAGGCGTAGTAGACGCTGCCGACCCGGACCGACATGGTGCCGCTGACGCAGTGCCGGGCGGTGAGCACCCACTGGGGCGCGATCACGCTGCCGGAGCAGGTGAACGAGCCGTTGCTGAAGACGGCGGCGGCCCACGGCGCGGACGAGACGGTGCCGCCGCCGATGATCGGCTGAGGGCCGGCCGGCGCGGCGGTGGCGCCGGAGGCGGTGGCCAGGACGCCGGCCAGCGCGGTGGTCAGCACGGCGAGCAAGGGACGGAGGCGCATGTCGGGGCTCCTTCTGCGCGGACGCCCGGGGGTGCCGGGCGGGGGGTGACACCCGCCGGATGGGGTGGGCCGGCGAGGGACGTCGATCTAACTCATCGACGTCTGACGATGCATGCTACGGCCGCGCTGCCCTCTGTCACAAGACGCGGATCGAATCAGGCCGATGGCGTGACGCGCGCCGCGTGCCCCGCGGGCCCCGCTGTCGGATACCGGTCCAAGGTGGGGTGTTTCGCGGCAGAATGCCTGCTGGGAGGCGTTGTCGACGGGTGCCGGCAAGCACGCAGCGCAACGAATTCGCATCGACGCCGCAACGAACGGGCAACGGTGCCCGTCCGGCGCCGCCGGCGGGGCCGATCGGTGCCGGAACTGCCCCCGGCCGGTGCGGGCCGGGCGGTATCTGCCAGGTAGGCTGGCTGCGCTCGCCCGATTGTTGGGCCGGCACCCAACTGCGTACACAGTCAGGAGTGCCCAGTGCCTCGCGTCGTAGTCGACGTCATGCTCAAGCCCGAGATCCTCGATCCGCAGGGCCAGGCCGTCGCAAACGCGCTGCCCCGCCTCGGCGTCAGTGACGTCGCCTCGGTTCGGATCGGCAGGCGGATCGAGATCGAGTTCACCGGCGAACCGGACCTGGACCGGGCCCGGGAGATCGCCGACAAGCTGCTGGCCAACCCGGTCATCGAGGACTTCACCGTCCGCGTGGTCACCGCCGACGAGACCGCGGGCGCGCAGTCGTGACCGCCCGGGTCGGTGTGGTCACCTTCCCCGGCTCGCTCGACGACGGGGACGCGGCCCGGGCCGTACGGATCGCCGGCGCCGAGGCGGTCCGGCTCTGGCACGGCGACCCGGACCTGCACGGGGTGGACGCGGTCGTCCTGCCCGGTGGCTTCTCCTACGGCGACTACCTGCGCTGCGGCGCAATCGCCCGGTTCGCCCCGGTGATGGAGACGATCGTCCAGGCCGCGCGTGGTGGCCTGCCGGTGCTCGGCATCTGCAACGGCTTCCAGATCCTCTGCGAGGCGCACCTGCTGCCCGGCGCGCTCACCCGCAACCAGCACCTGCACTTCCGTAACCGGGACCAGGTCCTGCGGATCGAGAGCACCGGCACCGCCTGGACGAACGCGTTCCAGCCGGGCCAGGAGGTGCTCGTCCCGGTCAAGAACGGCGAGGGCTGCTACGTCGCCGACACCGCGACGCTCGATCGGCTGGAGGGCGAGGGCCGCGTCGTCGCCCGCTACGTCGGCGGCAACCCCAACGGATCGCAGCGCGACATCGCCGCGATCACCAACGAGGCCGGCAACGTCGTCGGCATCATGCCGCACCCCGAGCACGCGGTGGAGGCGCTCACCGGCCCCTCCCTGGACGGCCTCGGCTTCTTCACCTCGGTGCTCAAGCATCTGGTGGGAGCGCCGGCGTGATGGTGGCCGGGAACATCGGTCGGCCCATCCGCCGCACCGGCGGCGAGCGCAGCAAGGAGACGTCATGACCACCCATCCGGACCCGGCCCTGCGCGAGCCGCAGGGCGTGGTGCCGCAGGCCGGCCCGACCGACGACTGGGCGCTGGGCGTGGACACCGTTCCCCGGGCCGCCGACTCGCCGGAGGAGCTTCAGCCGTACGCCGAGCTGGGCCTCCGCGACGACGAGTACGACCGGATCCGGCACATCCTCGGCCGCCGGCCCACCCAGGCCGAGCTGGCCATGTACTCGATCATGTGGAGCGAGCACTGCTCCTACAAGTCGAGCAAGGTGCACCTGCGCCAGTTCGGCGAGAAGGCCCCCCCGAGTGACCGGCTGCTCGCCGGCATCGGCGAGAACGCCGGCGTGGTCCGGGTCTCCGACGAGCTGGCGGTGACCTTCAAGGTCGAGTCGCACAACCACCCGAGCTTCGTCGAGCCGTACCAGGGCGCGGCGACCGGCGTCGGCGGCATCGTCCGCGACATCCTCGCCATGGGCGCCCGCCCGGTCGCCGTGATGGACCCGCTGCGCTTCGGCGCGGCCGACCACCCGGACACCGCCCGGGTGCTGCCCGGCGTGGTCGCCGGCGTCGGCGGCTACGGCAACTGCCTGGGCCTGCCCAACATCGGCGGCGAGGTCGTCTTCGACCCCTGCTACCAGGGCAACCCGCTGGTCAACGCGCTCTGCCTGGGCGTGCTGCCGGTCGACCGGCTCCAGAAGAAGGACGCCACCGGCCCCGGCAACATCGTGGTGCTGATGGGCGCCAAGACCGGCCGCGACGGCATCGGCGGCGTGTCGGTGCTCGCCAGCGCCACCTTCGACGAGGGCAGCGAGCAGCGCCGCCCGTCCGTGCAGGTGGGCGACCCCTTCATGGAGAAGCTGCTCATCGAGGCGTGCCTGGAGCTGTACGACGCCGAACTGGTCGTCGGCATCCAGGACCTCGGCGGCGCCGGCCTGACCTGCGCGCTCACCGAGACCGCCGCCTCCGCCCGCACCGGCATGCGGGTCTGGCTGGAGCGGGTGCCGCTGCGCGAGCCGTCGATGGAGCCGCACGAGATCCTGGCCAGCGAGTCCCAGGAGCGGATGCTGCTCGTCGTCTCGCCGGACAAGCTCGACGCGGTGCTCAAGACCGCCGAGAAGTGGGGCGTCTGGGCCACCGCCATCGGCGAGGTCACCGCGCCGTCGGCGGACGGCCAGCCGGGCCGCCTGGTCATCACCTGGCGCGACCAGCTCGTGGTGGACGTGCCGCCGGGCTCGCTGGTCGACGACGGCCCGGTGTACGCCCGGCCGATGCGCGAGCCGGCCGACCTGATCCTGCTCCAGGCCGACCGCGCCGAGACGCTGCCCCGGCCGAGCACCCCGGAGGCGCTCCGGGAGACCGTGCTGCGCATGATCGCGTCGCCGAACCTGGCCGACAAGACCTGGGTCACCGAGCAGTACGACAGGTACGTGCTCGGCAACACCGTGCTCGCCCAGCCGGAGGACTCCGGCGTGATCCGGATCGACGAGCGCAGCGGCCTCGGTGTCGCGCTCTCCGTCGACGGCAACGGCCGGTACGCCCGCCTCGACCCGTACCACGGGACGAAGCTGGCGCTGGCCGAGGCGTACCGGAACGTGGCGGTGACCGGTGCGAAGCCGATCGCGGTGACCAACTGTCTGAACTTCGGCTCGCCGGAGGACCCGGGCGTCATGTGGCAGTTCGCCGAGGCCGTGCGCGGCCTGGCGGACGGCTGCCTGGAGCTGGGCATCCCGGTGACCGGCGGCAACGTCAGCTTCTACAACCAGACCGGCGCCGCGGCCATCCACCCCACCCCGGTGGTCGGCGTGCTGGGCGTGCTGGACGACGTCGCCGACCGGGTGCCGATGGGCTTCGTGCCGCGTCCGGCCGGCGACCACGACCAGCTGTTCCTGCTGGGCGAGACGCACGTCGAGCTGTCCGGCTCGGAGTGGGCCTGGGTGACCCACGAGCACCTGGGCGGCATCCCGCCGCAGGTCGACCTGGCCCGCGAGCGGCAGCTCGCCGAGCTGATGGCCGAGGCGGCCCGGGTCGGGCACCTCAGCTCCGCGCACGACCTGTCCGACGGCGGCCTGGCGCAGAGCCTGGTCGAGTCGGCCCTGCGCCGCGGCGTGGGTGCCCGGGTCGTGGTGCCGGAGCACTTCGCCGGTGGCTCGATGCCGTTCGTCTTCCTGTTCAGCGAGTCCGCCGGCCGCGTGCTGGTGTCGGTGCCGCGCGGCCACGAGAAGGCGTTCACCGCCCTCTGCGCCGAGCGCGGCGTGCCGTGGGAGTTCATCGGCGTCACCGACCCGGCCTCCGGCGCGCTGGAGGTGCACGGCCAGTTCCGGATCGGCCTGGACGAGCTGCGCGAGGCGCACACCGGTACGCTCCCGCGCCTGTTCGGCGCTGCCGAGGCGGCCCGGGTGGAGGTCGAGGCGACCCGTACCGGGACGACCACTGTGCTTCCGGCCACGGCCGAGCAGCCGGTCGGCGTGGACCCGGCCGAGGTCGACGCCGAGCCGATCGCCAAGGCCGGCCGGGACACCCCGCCGGCCGACGCCGAGGCGTCCGCGCCCGTCGCCGCGGCGGAGCCCGAGTCGCCCGCTGCGGCGTCCGACGAGGCGACGCCGGCCGACGGTACGGCGGCAGTCGACGGAACTCTCCGGCCCAGGACGAGTCGGCGGCTGCCGACGGGTCCGACGGTCCGGCTTCCGGTGAGCCGGCGCCGGGTCAGCGCTGAGGCGCTGGCCTTGGCCGTCTTCACCCAACCCGGCTCCGGTGCCCGGTTCGACTGGGGACTGACCGGGGCGGCGGAACTCGGCCGGGTCTGTGCCGCCCTGGTGGTGGTGGACGTGCTGTCGTTCACCACCGCCGTGGAGGTGGCGGTGAGCCGTGGCATGCGGGTGCACCCGTTCCCGTGGGGCGAGCAGGCCGCCGACTACGCCCGCCGGGTGGGTGCCGTGGCCGCTGTGGGCCGCCGGAAGACGACGGCGGAGCACCAGTGGTCGCTGTCCCCGGCGGCGCTGCGGGCCGCGCCGGTCGTCGCCGACCTGGTGCTGCCGTCGCCGAACGGTTCGGCGATCAGCGCCGCCGCGAGCGCCACCGGAGTGCCGGTGGTCGCGGCGTGCCTGCGTAACGCACCCGCCGTCGGGCGCTGGCTGCGCGCCGAGGGGTACGGCTCGAAGGACGCGCCGGTGGGCGTGGTGGCGGCCGGGGAGCGCTGGCCCGACGGGTCACTCCGGCCGTGCGTGGAGGACCAGCTCGGTGCGGCCTGTGTGCTCGACGCGCTCGCCGGGGTGCCCGGCGGGCTCTCGGTGGAGGCCGCGATGGCGCTCGCCGCGCTGGCGAGCACGCCGGACGTGCCGGCGGCCGTCCGGGGATGCGTCTCCGGGCGGGAACTCGCCGAGGGCGGCTTCGCCGAGGACGTCGCGGTCGCGACCGAGGTCGGTGTCTCCGACGTGGTGCCGGTGCTCCGCCAGGGCTACTTCGCCCCCGCCTGAGCACCGCTTCCGCTCCCGTCCTGCGGGGTTCGCTGACGACTGTGGCCGCCCGCTGTTCGCGGGCGGCCACAGTTCTCACATCTGGTGGCTGTCAGTCGTCCAGCCAGTCGAGGCGTCGTCCGCCACGGTCCGCCTGCCCTTCCGGGCGCGCGCGACCCGCCTGCGCCGGGTCGTTCGGGTAGGCGTTGTCGTAGCCGCCCCCGCGCTGCTGCGGCGGCGGCTCCTGGCCGTAGCCGCCCTGCTGGCCGTAACCGCCCTGCGGGGCCTGGCCGTAGCCGTCGCCGTACCCGCCGCCCTGCTGACCGTAGCCACCGGACTGGTGGCCGCCGTCGTAACCGCCACCGGCGTTGCCGTAGCCACCGGCCGGGGCGTCGCCGTAACCGCCCGCCTGGCGGCCACTGTCGTACCCGCCGGTCGCGCCGCTGTCGTAGCCGCCGGCGCCCTTGTCGTAGCCACCCGCGGGGGCGTCGCCGTATCCGCCCTGCTGACGGCCACTGTCATAGCCGCCGGCCGGGGCATCGCCGTAGCCACCCGTGGGGGCGCTGTCGTAGCCGCCGGTCGCGCCGTCGCCGTACCCGCCGCCCGCCGCGCGACCGCCGCCGTATGCCGGGGCGTCGCCGTACCCGCCGGTCGGGTTGTCGCCGTAGCCACCGCCCGCGGCGTTGCCGTAGGCGCCGGTGGGCTCGCCGTACCCGCCCTGCTGACGGGTGCTGTCGTAGCCGCCGGTCGCGCCGCTGTCGTAGCCGCCCGACGCGGCGCCGCCGTAGCCACCGGCCGCGCCGTAAGCGTCGCCCTGCTCCGCGCCGCGGCCGTACGGGGCCGCGCCGGCCTGGTCGTAGCCGCCGCGGTCCTGCTCCGGCTGGTAGGTGCTGGTCGGGTACGGGTCGGCGGCCGGCGCGTACTGCGTGCTGTCACCGGTGTAGCGGCCGGTGGGCTCGTCGAAGCGCTCGTTGCCGTAGCCGGCGCCCTGGGCCGCGTAACCGGCCGCGCCGGCCGCGGCACCTGCCGCGTAGTCCGGGCTGCCGTAGCCGGCACCGGAGGAGGGGCCGTTGCCGTAGCCGCCGCCCGAGGAGGGCGCGTTGCCGTAGCCGCCCGCGCCGCCGTAACCGCCCTGGCCCGGTGCGTCGTCGCCGTAGCCGTAGCCGCCCTGGCCACCGGCGCCGTACGCCGGGCCGGGAGGTGCGCCGTACGGGTCCGGCGGGACGTCGTCCACGACCGGCCGCTGGAGCATGGTGGGGGCGTCGCTGATCGAGGGGCCGCCGACCATCGTCGGGGACGGCCCGGCGCCCATGCCGTTGACGACCCGGGTCTGGTCGTCGGTCCCGTGGTAGGCGCCCCGGGCACCCGGGATCGCACCGCCCGCGCCGGGACCACCCGGACCGGTCGGGCCACCCGGGCCGTCGCCGTCACCGTCGTCGCCCTCGTTCTTGCGGCGCATGTAGAGCAGCACGATGGTGCCCACGCCGACGGCGACGAACAGGCCGCCGAGCAGGATGAGAAGCCAGGAGCCGAAGCCGCCGGAGTCCTCGTTGGCGGCCGGCTGCTGCGCGGCGGGCGCCTCGGCCGACGGGGTGTCGGTCGCCTCCTCGTCGAGCGGCTCCTCGGACGGCGGGGCGGACTCACTCGCCGACGGGCTGGCGCTCGGGCTCGCCGACGCCTTCAGCTGGATGCTGAGCCGGACGCCGGTCACCGACTGGCCGGCGTTCGCGTTGATCGACCGGGCGACGGGCGAGGCACCGTCGGTGGAGGCACCGAGGTCGATCCGGCCGGGCGCGATCGGGTTCGACTCGGAGCCGCTGAAGCTGAAGTTGCCGTTGCCGCTGGTGTTGGTGCGGCGTTCCTTGCCCGCGCTGTCGCGGAGCATGACCAGGGCGCCCTCGATCGGATCGCCCTCGGCGTTGACCACCTTGCCGGACACCGTCTTGACGGTCTGCGGCTGGTCGGGCGTGGGCGGGGCAGCAGCCCGGACGGTGACGCGCAGTTGACGGCCGCCGTCACCAGTTACCGTGATTCTCGCCTGCGAACCGTTCGCGGCCGGCGCATTGGGGGCTGCCGACAGGCTGAGGCTCACTGCCTTCGTCTGCTGGCCGCCGAAGTCGATAGGACCGCAGTTTCCGCAGGTGACCCCGTCCGGCAGGCCGGTCACGTCGATGTCGGCAGACGTCTCGTCCGCGCCGAGGCGGACGAGCACGTTGACACTGCTACTCCGACCAGCGTCGATCGTGACCGAGTTGTCCGCCGTGATGATGTTGGCAGCGAGGGCGGGAGCTGCGGGGACGGTGAGCAGGGCGCCGAAGACCAGCGCTACGACCACACCGGCCCGCTGCTTCCAGGCACGTCGGTGTGTTGACACGTCCACCGCCTTCCGGGTCTGATCTCCCCGCCGGCCGCTCGGCCGAGGTTGATCACTCACGGTACGAATAACGCCGTCGGCAACTATGCCTTGTCTGACCGGATCATCTCTACCCAGGGCCGCCGTCGGGCGGCCTTGTGCCGGGTCGTATCGTCCCGTCGTGTCCTCTCCGCACGCTTATTCCGAAGCGGTACTCGCCGCCCTGGCGGCGCTGGACGAGGGGCGTACGCCCGAACGGCCGGTGCTCCGGGAGGCGGTCCGGACCCTCTTGGCTGCCCTCGCGGATCGCGCCCCCGGCCGATCGGTGGAGGTGCGCGTACCACCCTACGGTGCGGTCCAGTGCGTGAGTGGTCCACGACACACCCGCGGTACGCCGCCGAACGTGGTGGAGATGGATCCGGCGACCTGGCTGGCGGTCGCCACCGGACGCCGGGGATGGGCGGAAACGGTCACTGAGGGTCGCGTCCGGGTGTCCGGAAATCGGGCTGACCTCTCCCCGTACCTCCCCATTTAGGCCTCAAGCGGCGCAAACTCTGCTCACGCTGAGCGGACGCTTCGTGACTGTCGGTATCGACTGCTGGTCGCGTACACTGAGACCCGACGACGGTCCCGGCCCATGCGTGCGGAGCTGACCCCCCGACTCCGCCAGGCCAGTCCAGACCCCACTGCGAGGGAGCGGCAGGTGCCCCGAGGCGATGGCCGGCTGAGCCACGACCTTGACCCCCAGCGACCCGGCCCACAGGACGCGTGCGGCGTCTTCGGCGTCTGGGCGCCGGGTGAAGAGGTCGCCAACCTCACCTACTTCGGGCTCTACGCCCTCCAGCACCGCGGTCAGGAGGCCGCGGGCATCGCGGTGAGCGACGGCTCCGGTGTCGTGGTCTACAAGGATCTCGGCCTGGTCGCCCAGGTGTTCGACGAGCCGACGCTGGCGAGCCTGCGCGGGCACGTCGCGATCGGGCACGCGCGCTACTCCACCACCGGCGGTTCGACCTGGGAGAACGCCCAGCCGACCATCCGGGCCACGAGCGCCGGCACCACCATCGCGCTGGCGCACAACGGCAACCTGGTCAACACCGCCGAGTTGCAGCGCGAGGCCGCCGTGCGCGGGCTCGACTCCGACGGCTCGACCAACGACACCTCGCTGGTCACCATGCTGCTCGCGAGCCGGCCCGACCTGTCGGTCGAGGCGGCCGCGCTGGAGGTGCTGCCGCAGCTGCGCGGCGCGTTCAGCTTCGTCTTCATGGACGAGTCGACGCTCTACGCGGCGCGTGACGCGCACGGCGTACGCCCGCTGGTGCTCGGCCGGCTCGAACGCGGCTGGGTGGTGGCGAGCGAGACCGCCGCGCTGGACATCGTCGGCGCGAGCGTGGTCCGCGAGGTCGAGCCGGGCGAGCTGATCGCCATCGACGAGAACGGCCTGCGGTCCAGCCGGTTCGCCTCGCCCGAGCCCAAGGGCTGCCTCTTCGAGTACGTGTACATCGCCCGGCCGGACGCCACCATCGCCGGCCGCAACGTGCACGCCGCGCGGGTGCAGATCGGCCGCCAGCTCGCCAAGGAGCACCCGGTCGAGGCCGACCTGGTGATCCCGGTGCCGGAGTCCGGCACGCCGGCCGCGATCGGCTACGCCGAGGAATCCGGCATCACCTACGGCCAGGGCCTGATGAAGAACCCGTACGTCGGGCGCACGTTCATCCAGCCCTCGCAGACGCTGCGCGCGCTCGGTGTCCGGCTGAAGCTGAACCCGCTGCGGCAGAACGTCCGCGGCAAGCGCCTGGTGGTGGTGGACGACTCGATCGTGCGGGGCACCACCCAGCGGGCGATCGTCCGGCTGCTGCGCGAGGCGGGCGCGCTGGAGGTCCACGTCCGGATCTCCTCGCCGCCGGTGAGCTGGCCCTGCTTCTACGGCATCGACTTCGCCACCCGCGCCGAGCTGCTCGCGAACGGGCTGGACAACGAGGGCATCCGGCGCTCGATCGGCGCCGACTCGCTCGGTTACGTATCGCTGCCCGGCCTCATCGCCGCGACCGAGCAGCCGAAGAGCCGGCTCTGCCGGGCGTGCTTCGATGGGGAGTACCCGATCGAACTGCCGGCCGGGAACCTGATCGGCAAGCACGTGCTCGAAGGAGTGGGACGCCGGGTCGCCGCCGAGGCGGCCGGGCCGACCGGTCCGCTCGTCGCCACACCGACCCACCACCCGTAGCACCACCGACGCGGGTCCGGCCGCTCCGGGCCCGCGGGAACCACAAAGGGGAGAACCGTGACGCACGTGTCCGAGCGCAGCGGCGCAGGATCCAGCCCGACGGGCGCCGGCGGCGACCGCCAGCCCTGGTCGGCGGGGTCCGGCCGGACGCAGCGCAAACGCTCGGTCTCGTACGCCGACGCCGGGGTGTCGATCGAGGCGGGCGACCGCGCGGTCGAGCTGCTCAAGTCCAAGGTCAAGGAGACCCGGCGCCCCGAGGTCATGGGTGACCTGGGCGGCTTCGCCGGCCTGTTCCGGCTGGACACGAAGAAGTACAAGAACCCGATCCTGGCCTCCTCGACCGACGGCGTGGGCACCAAGCTGGTGATCGCCCAGCAGCTCGACATCCACGACACGGTCGGCATCGACCTGGTCGCCATGGTCGTCGACGACCTGGTGGCCTGCGGTGCCGAGCCGCTGTTCCTGCTCGACTACATCGCCACCGGCGAGGTCGTGCCGGACAAGGTCGCCGAGATCGGCGCGGGCATCGCGGACGGCTGCCGGTACGCCGGCTGCGCGCTGCTGGGTGGGGAGACCGCCGAGCACCCGGGCGTGCTGCGCCCAGACGAGTACGACATCTCGGCCACCGGCGTCGGCGTGGTGGAGGAGAGCGAGATCCTCAGCCCGGAGCGGGTCGAGGTGGGCGACGTGGTGATCGCCATGCGCTCGTCCGGCCTGCACTCGAACGGCTACTCGCTGGTCCGGCACGTGCTGCTGGGCGCCGGCCGGATGCGTCTGGACGTGGTGATCGACGACTTCGGCCGCCAGCGGACGCTCGGCGAGGAGCTGCTCACCCCGACCAAGATCTACGCGCAGGACTGCCTGAAGCTGATCGCCGAGGCCGAGGTGCGGGCGCTGGCCCACGTCACCGGCGGCGGCATCCCCGGCAACCTGGTCCGGGTGCTGCCCGAGAACGTCGACGCCGTGGTGAACCGCTCCACCTGGAAGCCGCAGCCGATCTTCGACCTGATCCAGTCCAAGGGCCGGATCGAGGACCCGGAGATGGAGGCGACGTTCAACATGGGCGTCGGCATGTTCGCGATCGTCTCCGCCGAGGACGCCGACCGCGCGCTGGCCACCCTGACCGGCCGGGGCGTGGACGCCTGGCAGGCCGGCGAGATCATCGAGGGGTCCGGCAACGTGCAGATGGTCGGTCAGCACACCCGAGGCTGATCACCCTGCGCCGATCGGCCGGGCACGTGATCGGGGGTTCACCCGAGCGGTCGCCGCGGCCTAGCCTGGAGGTTCGGTTTTCAGGCAGGCGGGGGAGGTGCTGATGGCTGCGCGCACGCCCGAAGGGATGCGGGGCATCGCCGCCGTCCCGTCGTACGTGGTGATGCAGCCGACGACGCTGTGCAACCTCGACTGCGCCTACTGCTACCTCCCCTTCCGGGCGGCCGACAGGCGGATGCCGGTGGCCGTCGCCGAGGCGGTGGCGGCGTCGGTGAACCCGTGGGCGGCGGGCGGCCGCTTCTCCGTGGTCTGGCACGGCGGGGAGCCGCTCGCGGCCGGCCGCGAGCATCTGGCCGCGCTGCTGGCGCCGTTCGGGCCCGACGTCGAGCACCACGTGCAGACCAACGCCACGCTGATCGACGACGCCTGGTGCGCGTTCTTCGCCGAGCACCGGGTGCGGGTCAGCGTCAGCGTGGACGGGCCGCGGACGCGCAACGGCGAGCGGGTCACCCGGGGCGGGCGGCCCGCGTACGACCGGATCGTGGCGGGCGTGGCGGCGCTGCGCCGTCACGGCCTGCCGTTCTCGGCGCTCGCTGTGGTCTCGCGGCCGGAGCCGGGACTGGCGACCGAGCTGTACGACTACTTCCTCGATCTGGGCTGCGACGTGCTCGGCGTCAACATCGAGGAGACCGAGGGCGTCAACACCCGGACGAACGCCCGCGACGAGGGCGCCGTCACCGGGTTCTGGGCGGAGCTGGTGGCGGCGTGGCGCCGCGATCCGCGGATCCACCTGCGTGAGGTGGAGTGGTCGCTGCGGTACGCGGGCGCGGTCCTGGCCGGCACCGCCGACGACCTGCTGCCCCGCAGCCTCGACCCGATCCCGACGGTCGGGCACGACGGTTCGGTGGTGGTGCTCTCGCCGGAGCTGGCCGGCTTCACCGACGCCCGGTACGGCGACTTCACCAGCGGAAACGTGCTCACCACGCCGCTGCGCGACATCCTCGCCGGCGCGGCCGGCACACCGTGGGTGGGCGAGTTCCTCACCGGTGTGGAGGCGTGCCGGGCGTCCTGCGCGTACTTCGGGTTCTGCGGCGGCGGGCACGCCGCCAACCGTTACTTCGAGCTGGGGCGTTTCGACGGTACGGAGACCGAGCACTGCCGTAACAGCAAGATCCGCCTACTGGAGGGAGTGTTGGAGCATGCCCGAGACCATCAGTGACACCGACCGGGAGGCGGTCGCCGACCGGGTGCGGGACGCCGCTGCGGGGCTTACCGCTCTGCTCCACGAGGCGGAGGCGGCGCGGCTGCTGCGGGCGGAGGTGTCCGGCGGGGACGGCGCTCACGCGGTCTGCGCGTGGAACCACTTCGAGAACATCCCGACGTTCTACAACTGGAACAACCGGCCGCGCTGAGGGACGGTTCCGCGATCAAGGACCTGCCGGCGCGTCGGAGCGTGCGCCCCGGGGCGGCAGGTCCCTGATCGTCGGTCGTACGCCGGCTCAGCAGAGCACATGCGTGAGCACGCGGGGGTTACCGCGTGCTCAGATGTGACCGGAGGTCAGCGGGTCGGACGAGCCCAGGTGTCCGGGTCGTCGTCCGCGTGGTCCTCGTCATCGTCGTCGACATACTCTTTGTAGTCGTCGTCGAAGTTGTGCTCAGACTTTCCACTACCCGCCAGTTCGCGCTGCAAGGCGGTTAGGTCGGTGTTCGGGGAGTGGTACTTCAACTCCCGGGCCACCTTCGTCTGCTTGGCCTTAGCACGGCCGCGCCCCATGGCTCGACCCCCTCGCACAGAATGCGGGGCAGCCCGAAGGCGGGCCCCGATGACGTCAGGCATCTCTCGTGGCTCTTACGGTACATGGGGATGCCATCGTTCGGCACCTCGGGTCACCGTCGACCGGACCTGCGCGTCGCAGTGGTCCAGCCGTCACAAAGTGTACCGGGTAAGGGGTAAGCCCCGGGGCTGGCCGTGACACCGGACATACCGGTACGAACAAGCCCGAGAATCAGCTTAACGCGCGTCGCCTCCGGGGGTGGAGCACCGCCCCGCCCCCGGAGGTGAGCTTCACCGCAGATGGATCGTGCGCAGCCGGCCGACCTCGGCCATCCGGCGCTCGGCGAGCCGGTCCGCGGCGACCGCCGGCGGCACGCCCTCGTCGTCGGCGAGCTGGAGGATCTGCCGGGTGGTGTCGAAGATCCGGGTGGCGCGCAGCTTGGCGCGGTCGAAGTTGAAGCCGTCGATCTCGTCGGCCACCTGGATCACGCCACCGGCGTTCACCACGTAGTCCGGCGTGTAGAGGATGCCCCGGTCCGCGAGCACCTTCTCGATGCCCGGGTGGGCGAGCTGGTTGTTCGCCGCTCCGGTGACCACCTTCGCCCGCAGCACCGGCACGGTGTCGTCGTTCAGCGCGCCGCCGAGCGCGCACGGGGCGTACACGTCGATGTCGGAGGCCACCAGCGCCTCGGTGTCGTCGACCAGGGTGACCTGCGGGTGGGTGGTGCGCGCCCACTCCTGGGCGCGCGGGTTGACGTCGGTCGCCACGACCTCGGCGCCGTCGTCGAGCAGGTGGGCGGTCAGGTACTTGCCGACCTTGCCCAGCCCGGCCACGCCGACCCGGCGGCCGGCCAGCGTCGGGCTGCCCCAGACGTGCTCGGCGGCGGCCCGCATGCCCTGGAACACGCCCCAGGCGGTGAGGATCGAGGAGTCGCCCGCGCCGCCGTGCTCCACGCTGCGGCCGGTCACGTAGCGGGTCTCCCGGGCGATCACGTCCATGTCCGCCACGTAGGTGCCCACGTCGCAGGCGGTGTAGTAGCGGCCGTTCAGCGACTCGACGAAGCGACCGTACGCGCGCAGCAGCGCCTCGCTCTTGATCTGCTCGGGGTCACCCCAGATGACCGCCTTGCCGCCACCGAGGTCGAGGTTCGCCAGGGCGTTCTTGTAGGCCATGCCGCGCGAGAGGTCGAGCACGTCGGCGAGCGCCTCGGCCTCGCTGGCGTACGGGTAGAACCGGGTGCCGCCGAGCGCGGGGCCCAGCGCGGTGGAGTAGATCCCGATGATCGCCTTCAGGCCGGACTGCTTGTCCTGGCAGAACACGACCTGCTCATGCCCTGTGGAGACGGGGTCGTCGGTACTGGCGAATACGCCCATGGCTGACTCCTGTGTCGGTGTGCGCCCTTGTGGGGCGCGGAACCTGGTGGCACGCCGGCGGGATGCTGCCGGTGTCGTTGAGCCTAATATCGGCCCGAACCGTACTGTCGCGCATGTCACGCCACGGGCCCGAGGGCGGCGACGGGCGGTCCCGTCTCGTGGGAGGATCGCGCCGTGCCGTCGCTCTTCGCTTCATACCTGCGCGTGTACGAGCCGCTCACCGCCTTCGACCGGGACCGGCAGTCGTACTGGCGCCGGTACGTCAGCGAGGGCCGCGCCATCGCTCCGCTGGAGGGGCCGGTACGGCAGCGGACCGCGGTGATCGAGGCGCTCGGGGCCGGCTGGACCCGGCTGCCCGACCTGCCCGACGAGGCGTACGTCCTGGAGTCCGACGACGCGCTGCTGGTCTGCCCGTGGAACCTGCGTATCCGGGTCGCCGAGGCGGCGCTGAGCGCCCGCGACGGCGTGCCCTCGGTGCTGGCCGACGCGTTCGTGCCGCCGGTGCTCGCCGGGCAGGCCAAGGCCGTGGTGGAGGACTGGCGCAGCGGTGCCCGGGTGCTGGAGCACGGGGTGCCCCGGGTGCACGAGCAGATCGCCACCTGGGGCGTGCCGCTGCGCTGGTTCGTGCTGTTCGAGGCCGGCGAGCGGCACCTGGTGACCGAGCCGGCGCGGCGGGCGCTGCGCTACCGCACCGAGATCTCCAAGGCGCGCCGCCGGGCGTCGCGGGCGCTGTCGGTGCTGCGCAAGTCGATCGGCGAGGCGCCCATCACCGAGGCGGTCGAGGAGGCGGCCCGGTGGCTGGAGGAGTTCCACCCGCGCTCGGTGGTCGAGCTGGACTACGGCGGCCTGGTGCAACTGCTGCCGGACGAGACGCTCGAAGCCGACGACTCGACCGAGCTGGTGGCCACCGGACTGTCCGGACTGGGCCGGGGCGAGGCCGAGGAGGCGTCCGCCGCGTACGACAAGCTGGTCGCCCGCTGGCGCGCGGTGCAGCTGCTGGAGCGCTGCAACTGACGCCCGGTTTGCCCCGCTAAGTGGCCTTGGACACGAGAGTGTCTCGTAGCTGATGCGTCACGAACCGTGATCATGAGTCCGAATAAGGTACTTTCTGCGGCATAAAAGTCGTAAAAATCGGGCATGGTTCATCCGTCCGTCTAGCGACCTTCAGCCGTTCGGCCCATGTCGGACATCGGGGACTAGCCGGACCATGGGAGACGCGTCGGCCGGCGGGACCCCGGCCGATGTCTATACATGTGGAGGAGTGACCCCGATGGCATCGCGAACGCACGAACCTGAGCCGCTACTCACACCGGCCGAGGTGGCGTCGATGTTCCGTGTCGACCCGAAGACGGTGACCCGGTGGGCGAAGGCTGGCAAGCTCAGTGCCATCCGGACCCTCGGCGGCCACCGCCGCTACCGCGAGTCGGAGGTTCGGGCCCTGCTGCAGGGGCAGATCCCCCAGCAGCGCCAGGGAGACTGACGAACCGGCGTTCTCCGGCGTTCCGATCAAGGGCGGTGCCGTCGCGGCGCCGCCCTTAATCGCGTCCGGGGCCGGGGCCGTCCAGCACGATCCGCAGCCCCACGGTGCCGCGCTCACCCCGGCGCAGCCGGCTGCCCAGCAGGCTCAGCCGCCCGATCAGCCGGTACTTCTGCTTGAGCAGCCCCCGGACCCGGTTCGTGCTCTCCGGGTCGGCGATCGTCGCGTGGCCCGGCACCGCCTCACCGTGCGGCCGGCCGCGCACGTCGCACGGCGCCACGGTCACACGACCGTCGCGCCGGATGCGCTTCACCTTGCCGGAGTCGGCCACCGTCCACACCGCCAGCCCGTCACCGTCGCGCACCGCCCACACCGGAGTCGGCACCGCCCGGCCGTCCTTGCGGAACGTGGTGAGCAGGACGTACTTCTCCGCCGCCAGGCGGTCCAGGTCGGTCACGCCGCCAAGGATACGGCGGCGACGGCGCCGCCGACCCCCGGATAGCGTTGCGGGCATGACCGGGGAACCCGAGATCGGCGACGTGTTCGGCGAGATGATCCGCGACGCGTACGCGGTCGCCACCGGGATCGGACCGCGCCCGATGGCCGGCGGCCGTCTGCCCCGCCCGGTCATCGAGATCATCGAGCGCGACGACGGGCTCGTCAACGGGGCACCGGCCGAGCACTACCTGGACCCGCCGCAGCGGTGGCAGCCGCACGACCACCGGGCCGTGGACCGGGTACGCGGGCACGTGCTCGACGTCGGCGTCGGCGCCGGCCGGATCGCGCTGCACCTCCAGGAGCGCGGCGTGCCGGTCACCGGGCTGGACACCTCGCTCGGCGCGCTGCGGGTCAGCCGCCACCGGGGCGTACGCGACCTGGTGCACGGCACCGTCGACGAGCACGCCGCCGACGGGCCGCGCTACGACACGTTCCTGCTGCTGGGCAACAATCTCGGGCTGTTCGAGGGGCGGGAACGCGCCCCGGCGATGCTGGCCGCGCTCGCCGCGCTGGCCCGACCCGGCGCCCGGGTGATCGCCCACGGCACCGACCCGTACGGCACCACCGACCCGGTGCACACCGCCTACCACGAGCGCAACCGCCGGCGGGGCCGGATCGGCGGGCAACTGCGCCTGCGGCTGCGCTACCGGCTGCTCGGCACCGAGTGGTTCGACTACCTGGTCTGCTCGCCCGACGAGTTCGCCGAGCTGGTCCACGGCTCACCGTGGCGACTGACCGACGTGGACGACACCGACCACCCCTACTACCTCGCCACGCTGACCCTGCGGTGAGCGGCGGAGCCGCCGGGATCCCCGGCGGCTCCGGCGCACCACTCAGACCTGGACGGTGGGGGTGGTCTGCTCCGGGGGCAGCCCGCCGTCGCCGTCGACCACCTCGTCCGGCGTGCCGTCCTCGTCGATGTCCACCATGGTGATGTCCACCTTGCCGTCACCGTCGGTGTCGAACTGGAACAGGTCGGCCTTGCCGTCGCCGTCGGTGTCCACCACCCAGACGTCGGTCTTGCCGTCGTTGTTGGTGTCCGCACGGAGCAGGTCCACCCGCTCGTCGCCGCGGGTCTCGACCGTCTCGGTGCTCTCCGCGCTCTCCGGTGCCTGGCTCATCTCGTTCCTTCCTTCGGCGTTGACGGCCGTCCTTACCCCGTCCGCTCCGCCCCCACGCATCCCCGGCGGCCCGGCCATGCATAGGGTCGCATGCAGGAACGAGCGAGCGGACGGGCCCGGCGGCGGACACCCCGCGCGCCCCCGCCGCGGCGAGGGGACGTCGATGAGTGGTCGTTTTGTGGTCGTCGGGGCCGGCACCATGGGCCTCGGCATCGCGTACGTGGCGGCCGGCGCCGGGTACGCGGTCGAACTGGTCGAGGTCGACCCCGCCCGGGGCGCCGAGGCGCTGCGCCGGCTCGGCGAGCTGTGGGACCGGGGCGTGCAGCGCGGCAAGCTGACCGAGGAGGCCGCCACCGCCAACCGTGAGCGCGTCACGCTCCGGGCCGGGCTCGCCGAGGTGGCCGAGGGCGCCGACGTGATCGTGGAGGCGGTGCCCGAGCGGCTCGACCTCAAGCGCGCCGTGCTGCGTGAGGCGGAGAGCCGCCGGCCCGCGCTGCTGGGCAGCAACACGTCCAGCATCCCGATCGCCGAGCTGGCCGCCGGGCTGGAACGTCCCGCCGACTTCGTCGGGTTGCACTTCTTCAATCCGGTGTGGGCGATGGCGCTGCTCGAGGTCGTGGTCGGCCCGGCCACCGCGCCGCCGACCACCGAGGCGGCCGTCGCGCTCGCCGCCCGGCTGGGCAAGGACCCAGTCGTCGTACGCGACATGCCCGGCTTCGCCACCTCCCGGCTCGGCGTCACGCTCGGCCTGGAGGCGATCCGGATGGTGGCCGACGAGGTCGCGAGCCCGGCCGACATCGACAAGGCGATGGTGCTCGGCTACCGGCACCCGATCGGCCCGCTGGAGCTGACCGACCTCGTCGGGCTGGACGTGCGGCTCGACATCGCGCGCACGCTCCAGGCCGCGTACGGGGACCGCTTCGCGCCGCCGCCGCTGCTCGTCGAGATGGTCGCCGCCGGGAAGCTGGGCAAGAAGTCGGGTCAGGGCTTCTACACGTGGAAGGACGGCGTGAAGAAATGAGCGGGCTGCGGATCGAGGAACGGCCGGACCGGCTCGTGGTGACGCTGGACCGGCCGGAGAAGCGCAACGCCATCGACGTCGACCTGGTGGGCGAGCTGCACGCGGTCTGCGCCGACCTGGAGGTGCGTCCCCGGCTGCTGCTGCTCACCGGCGGGACGGCGGGCATCTTCGCCGGCGGCGCCGACATCGCCCAGCTCCGCGAACGCGGCCGGCTGGACGCGCTGGCCGCCATCAACCAGGGCGTCTTCGCCCGCATCCGGGCGCTGCCGATGCCCACTGTGGCCGCCGTCGACGGGCCGGCGCTGGGCGGCGGCGCCGAGCTGGCGTACGCCTGCGATCTCCGGGTGTGCACGGACCGCGCGGTGTTCGGCCAGCCCGAGGTGCGGCTGGGCATCCTGGCCGGCGCCGGCGCGACCTACCGGCTGCCGGCGCTGATCGGTGAGGCCCGGGCCAAGGAACTGCTGTTCACCGGCCGGCGGGTGGACGCCGAGGAGGCGCTGCGGATCGGGCTGGTGAACCGGGTGGTGGCCGACCCGGACGAACTGCTGCCCACCGCGCACGGCCTGCTCGACGAGATGGCCAAGGGCTCCGCGCTGGCGCTGCGGCTGACCAAGATGGCGGTGGACGCCCCGGCGGCCGCGCACCCGCAGCTCGACCTGCTCAGCCAGGCGGTGCTCTTCGAGGACGAGGAGAAGCACCGGCGGATGACCGAGTTCCTGGACCGGCGCCGGGCACGCTGAGCCGAACGACGAGGGCCGCACCGGTGTCCTCCGGTGCGGCCCTTCGCGTCGGTGCGGCTCAGTGCTTGATGTCGACTCCCGCGTCGTCCAGCGCGGTGATCGCCGGCGCGGACTCGGCGAAGCCGATGAGCAGCAGCGCCTCCGGTCCGAACGCCTTGATCTCCTTGGCGGTGCCGGTGAAGTCGACAGGCGTCTTCGGGTCGGCCGGCGGATCGTAGGTGAGCAGCTTGATCCGGTCCGCGCCGATCCCGGCCTTCTCCAGCTCCGAGCGGACGTTCTCCTGGAGGCCCTCGCCGTAGGAGTCCTTACGGGCCAGGATCGCGATCTTGCGCGGCCCGTCCCGGAGCATCACGTCGGCCAGCGCGCGACCCTGGAGGCTGTCCGGCGGGGCGGTACGGAAGTAGAGGCCCTTGTCGTCCACAGCGCTCAGCCCCGCGTCGGTGTTCGACGGGGAGAACAGGATCCGGCCGGCGGCCACCACGTCCGGCAGCACCGCGCGCGAGATGCCGGAGCCGCCCGCGCCGATGAAGACCTGGACGCCCTTGGTGACGTGCGAGGCGACCGTGGCCTTGGCGACCTCCGGGTTGGTGCCGTCATCGCCCTCGATCCACTTCACCGGCTCGCCGAGCACCCCACCGGCGGCGTTGACCTCGCGGAGCGCCAGCGCGGCACCGGCGGCCAGCGGCGGGTACGCCAGCGCCAGGTCACCGGTCTTCGGCAGCAGGCCGCCGAGGACCAGCGGGGCGTCCTTCGCCTTCCCGTCCCGCAGCTTGCGGCCACGCGGCGGCGTCTTGGTGCTCGCCCCCGACTCCTCACCGGCGCCGACGAACTCGGTCTTGCTGTCGTCGATCTTCTGGTTGTCGAAGTGCATGGTGCCGTAGCTCGCGGTCGCCGGCTCGCCGTTGTCGGTGAACCCGGCGCGGGTCAGCGACACACCCCGGTACTCGATGTCCCGGCCCGCGCGGGCGAGCTGGAGGCAGGCCGCCACCTCGTCGCAGCGCTCGCCGCCGGTGGTCACCCCGACGATCTGCTCGGCGATCTCGGCCGGCGCCGTGGAACCGGCGAGCTGGGCGGCCAGCGCGCTGATCACGACCGCGTCGTACGACTCGGCGGAGTAGAGGAAGTCACCCAGCTTCGGGTCTACGGCGAGTAGTCGTTCCTTGAAGCTCTCGGCCAGCGGAGTAAGGGGCGTGGTGCCCTTCATCCCGTTCACCAGGTCCGCCCGGTCCTTGAGCTCCGCGGGGTACGAATTGAGCATGTTGCCGTCGGTGCCGTAGAGGCGTACCTGGGTGGCAGGCGTTTCCTCCGGCTCGTCGCTCCCGCAGGCGCTCGTGGCGAGCAGGAGCGCCGCGCAGGCCATGGACAGGGCCGCGCGCGACGTGCGTGTTCTCAGCATGGTCGTCCTTCCTCCGGCGAAGGTCCGCTGCGCACCTTAGCGTGCTCGCGCAGCGTGCGGGACTGTGGAGTCGCCTCCGTCGGCACCCCGACTGCGGGTATCACTCTGCGTGGTCGACGGGCCGTTTCCTGGTCACCGCTTGACCCCCGGCGATACTGTTCCGCGGGTGAACGACGAAGCACAGCAGACGCTCGACGACGCGACCGCCGTGCTCCGTTCCGCCCTCGCCGGTGACGGTGCCGGCGTGGTGGGCACGTTCGACGCGGTGGTGGACCGCTCCGGCCTCGCCGGGGCGTACGGAGTGGCGTGGTGCCTCGCCGCCACCATGCTCGGCGACGACACCCCGGGCGGCGGTGCCGCCCTCGACTTCCCCGGCATCGACCAGGCCGACTACGACACCCGCTGGGTGGCCCGCTTCGTCAGCGCCTGCGCCAACGACGACGCGGACACCGGCGAGGCCCTGTTCGGGGCGGCCGCGGCCGACGGGCTGCTGCCCGACTGCCTGCTCACCCTCGCCGGCTCGACCATCGCCACGCTGCGCAGCCGGTCGGACTGAGCCCGGCGCGCCGCCCCGCGCCCCGGCTGTGGTAGCTCTGGGTGCATGTCCGAGGCGATGCTCAGCAAGGTGCGCAAGCTGCTCGCCCAAGCAGAGGACCCGGCGTGCACGCCCGCCGAGTCGGCCGCCTTCATGGCCAAGGCCACCGAGCTGATCGCCCGCTACGGCGTCGACCGGGCGCTGCTCGCCGCCCGCGACCCGGCCGTCGACCCGGTCGGTGACCGGACCGTCGAGGTGGTCGCGCCGTACGCCCGGGACAAGGCCGGCCTGCTCGCGGCGGTCGCCGAACCGCTGCGCTGCCGATGCGTACGCCGCCGGCAGGGCAACGGCTTCGTCATGCACCTGTTCGGCTTCGCCAGCGACCTGGAACGGGTCGAGCTGCTGTTCACCTCGCTGCTGGTGCAGGCCGCACACGGGCTGGCGGGTGCCGTCGTACCGGCCGGGAACCATCCGGCGGCGTTCCGGCGTACCTGGCTGGCCGGGTTCGCGTACGTCGTGGCGGAACGACTGCGCGCGGCCGAGAGCAAAGCGGTGGCGGAGGCGGGTGGACCCTCGACGGCACTGGTGCTCGCCGACCGCTCCGATCGCGTCCAGCGGCGGGTCGCCGAGGCGTACCCCCGGTTGCGCACCGCCCCGCGACGGCGGCTGGCGGGCGGTGGCTTCGGTTCCGGCGCGGACGCCGGCCGCCGGGCCGACCTGGGCGGCACCGGCGTGGCCGGCAGCGGCGCGGCGCCCGGTATCGCCGGCTGACCGATCTCAGGCGGTGCGGGCGACGGTCGCCAGGTAGCGGCAGAGCAGTTCGTGCCAGCCCGCGGTGAGCGCCTCGCGGTAGCCCTCGGCCGCACTGCCGTGCCGGTCGAAGTAGCGGTGCTCGACGTCCACCCGGGTCCGCTCCGGACCGTCGGCGTGGAACAGGACCTCCACCTCGCTGGCCCGCGCCGGATCCGGCACCGGCACCCGGTCCGGGCCGATCTGCCAGGTGAAGACCAGGCGCCGAGGCGGATCCCAGGTCAGCACGCGGCCCCAGTCGTTGCGGAAGCCGTACGGGCCGATCTCGTAGAGCATGCCGCCGGCCCGCGGCTCGATGCCGATCGCGGCGAGCGCATCCGGGCCGGACCAGGTGTATTCACGCACCCACCAGTCGGCGAGCGCGCCGGTGAAGACGGCGTACGCCCGCTCGGCGGACGCCGGGACGAGCAGGCTGCTGCGGAGGGAGAAGCGGTCGGATTCCTGCCGGACCTCATCCGGATCGGCCATCTCCTGTCCCATAGGTCCGGACCATACCGGCTCATGTCTCGGTGTGCAGCTTCCGTACCGCCCGCTTCCGGACACCGGGAACTCCGGTTCCCGACAGCGGCATCCGGCGGGATCGACGGCCCACGGGAGGCGCCGTTCGGCGCATCCGCGCGGCGCTGAGAGGGCTTCCGTGAGGTGCCGGCGGCGCTTCCGTGCGGGCGCGGACGGAGCGGGTGTCGTCGATGGCCGGGGCGCGACGGATGCCGCACCGGAAAGCGGGTAAGCGCCGCCGACCGGACCGATGGGAGAGCGGGGAGCATGAGCGACAGCCGAGCGACCGAACCAGTGCCGGACCCCGGCTACGAGCGGCCCACCTCGCCGGCCGGCGCGGAGCCGGAGCCGGACGTCCTGCTGGACGTGCCGGAGCTGACCGTCGACGAGATCCGGCTCACGGTCGACGGGCTCGACGCCGACCTGTCGCTGCGCGCCCGGCTGGCCAACCTGCTCCAGCTCGACGCCGGAGTCCGGGTGCACCTGGAGGGCGTCGAGCTGGACATCACCGGGGTGCGCGCCGAGGCGCTGCTCAAGGTACGGCTGGAGAAGCTGGTGCAGATCCTGGACCGGGCGCTGACCACCATCGACCGCAACCCCCAGCTGATCGACGCGCTGGCCCGCTCGGCCGGGGTCGCCCTGGAGGACGTGCACCGTGTCGCCGCGCCGGTGGTGGACCAGACCGGACGTACGGTGGCCGCGGCCGGCGAGGTGGTCGGGCGCACCGCTCCGGCGGTGGTCGACCGGGCGGCGCCGGCGGCCGGTGAGGTGGTCGACCGGGCTGGCCCTGCGGTGTCCGGCCCGATCGAGGCACCCGAACCGCCCCAGCGCCCGGCCCGGACGGAGTCGCCACCGGCGGCCGGTGGTGATCGCGATAAGTCCTCGCCGGCAGCCGGCGCCCGGCGCCCGGAACCGCCACCGTCGTCCAGCGGCGACCGGCCGAAGCCGTCACCGGCGCCCGGTGCCGGGCGGACCGAGCCGCCGCCCAATGCCGGGCGGACCGAGCCGCCCAGTGCCGGACGGGCGGAGCCGTCACCGTCGTCCGGCGCCGGGCGGGAGGGAAAGGCGCAGTCCGAGCGTGCCGCCGGATCGGGGCCGGGCGCCGGCGAGGGCTCGTCGGCCGACCGGTCCGGGGAGAAGAAGCGCGGCTCGGAGCGAACCGGCCAGCCGGCGAGCGCCGCCGCCGAGGCGGCGCAGCTGGCGGGGCAGGCCGGACAGGCACTCCGGCAGGCGGGCCGAAGCGTCTGGGAGGCGATCCAGGGCAGCCCCGGCCAGAACCGCCGCCCTCCCAAACCCTGACCGCTCACCCCTCGCCCCGCCCCGGCCCTCGCCCCGCCCCACCCGCACGCCGTTGATCAAGGAGTTTGTGTCCGGCTCACCGGCTCTGGATGACACAAACTCCTTGATCAGCCGTCGGGGTCAGGCAGGCGAGGGCTTCAGTCGCGGCAGCGCTTGTTTCGACATTCCTCTAGGTTGACACGCGTCAAAACAGAAGGCAAAGTTGGTCCTGCTTCGATAAACATCTAGGCAGGGAGTCCACATGTCCCGCGTCCAGCTCGCCCTGCGCGTGTCCGACCTCGAAGGCTCCGTGGCCTTCTACAGCAAGCTGTTCGGCGTCGAGCCGGCCAAGCGCCGCCCCGGCTACGCCAACTTCGCGGTGGAGAACCCGCCGCTGAAGCTCGTACTCCTCGAAGGTGAGCCCGGCCTGCCGACGGTGATGGACCACCTCGGGGTCGAGGTGTCCACCACCGAGGAGGTCAACGCCGCGACCAGCCGGCTCACCGAGTCCGGCCTGATCACCCTGGAGGAGAACGACACCGAGTGCTGCTACGCGCTCCAGGACAAGGTCTGGGTGCGCGGCCCCGGCGACGAGCCGTGGGAGGTCTACACGGTCAAGGCCGACTCGCCGCAGCTGGAGAAGGTGACCGAGAGCGCCTGCTGCGCCTCGGACACGGCGGCGCAGCCCGCCGCTGTCTGAGCCGCATACCGCGAGGTCCCCACCGGCTCGTCTGCCGGTGGGGACCTCTGTCGTCGTTGAGCCGCCTCAGCGTGCCCACCGCGCACGTCGACTATCGCGCTTTGGCGAACCTCAGCCGTTTGAAGCCCTCGACGTAGACGAACCGCTTGCCGTCCGGAGAGAAGCTCGGGTCGTGCGCGCGGGCGCCGTCGGCGATCCTCGTCTTCTTTCCGGTGCCGACGTCGACCGTCCAGCCCTCGCCCACGTGGTCCGGCCCGTCGACCGGGAAGCGCAACCGTCGCGACCCCTAGCGGGACCGGACCACGGCCGTGACCTCGACCTCGAGCACAGCGCCCGGCAGGAAGAGCTTGCTGATCTCGACAGTCGTGCTCGCCGGCGGCGGTGTCCCCGGGAAGAGACGGCGCCGGACGGCCGCGTACGCCGGAAGGTCAGCCAGGTCCGTCATGAACGTGCGGATGTGCAGCACGTCGTCGAAGCTCGCGCCGTGCGCCGCGAGCACGCCGCCCACGATCTCGAAGATCCGTTCGGCCTGGGCGCCAGGGTCTCCGGGGGCCACCACCTCGCCGTCGTCGTCGACGGCGACCTGTCCGGCGAGCATCAGCAGCGCGCCGCCGCCGACATCGATCCGGGCGACGTGCGCGAAGCGGTCGCCGAACGGAGCCGCGACGGATGCGGGGTTGTCCAGGGTGAGGTGCATCAGCATCCCTTCAGGAAGTCGGCTGAGACGAGGGAGGAGAGATCCGCGTCCTGGTCCGGCGCGGCCCGCATCAGGTCGAGGGCGGCCTCCAGCACGGGAGCCGGCACCGGGCGGCGCAGCGCCAGCCGCGCATCCTTCGCCGCCAACGCGACTGCGAACGAGGCGCCCGGCGCGGTGACCCGCCCGACCGCGCCGCCGAGGGCCCCTCGGCCGAGCACGTCGAGGGCGGTCTGCCTGTCGACACCGAGCGCTGCGGCGACAGCCAGCGCGTCGTGCAGCGCGGCGACAGCCGTCACCAGGCCCGTGTTCGCGACGAGTTTGACGGCGGCGCCTGCGCCGATCGGCCCGCAGTGACGGACCGAACCGAGTTGTTCCAGCACCGGGGCCGCTCTCTCCACGGCATCGGCGGGGCCGCCCACGAAGATCGTCAGCGTGCCGGCCCGGGCGGCGTCGACGCTGCCGCCGACGGGGGCGTCGAGGAGTGAGACGCCCGCCGGAAGCCGGCCGGCCACTGCTCGGACTTCGTCCGGCCCGATCGTCGACATCTGCACCACGACCGTTCCGGGCCGGAGCGCGGCGGCGGCGCCGTCCGGCCCGAACAGCACCGTCTCGACCGCGCCGGCGTCGGCGAGCATGACGACGGCGACGTCGGCTCCGTCGACCGCGGCGGACGGGCTCGCGGCCACCGTCGCGCCGGCCGCGCCCAGCGGCTCCGAACGCTCCGGGCTGCGGTTCCACACTCTGACCCGGTTGCCGCCGGCCAGGAGGCGGCGCGCTATCGGCGTACCCATGTGTCCTGTCCCGAGGACCGCGATGATCTTCACGCCGTAACGCTAGGCGGGGGAGAGCAATGCGACCAACGAATGTCTCGCATGCCTGCCATGCGTGATTACCATGCCTGCCATGGAGACTCAGCTGCTGGAGGTGTTCCGCACCGTCGCGCGGCACGGCTCGATCACTACCGCCGCGCGCGCCCTCAGCTTCACCCAGTCGGCTGTCTCCCGGCAGATCGCCGCGCTCGAGGCCGACATCGGCGCTCGGCTCTTCGACCGGCTGCCCCGCGGCGTCGCCCTCACCGAGGAGGGGCGAGAGTTGCTCCCGCACGCCGAGGCGGTCCTCGACCGGCTCGACGCGGCCCGGCGTGACCTCGACGACCTGCGCGGGCTCGGCCGAGGGCGGCTGCGTGTGGGTGCCTTCCCGACCGCTGTCGCGGCTCTCGTACCCCGGGCGATGGCGTCGTTCCGCTCGGCTCACCCAGAGATCTCGCTGTCGCTGGTCGAGGGCGTGACGCCGCGGCTGCTGGAACGCCTGCTCGCGGACGAGGCGGATGTGGCAGTGGTCAGCACCTCGCCCACGGGCGAGCTGGATCGCGAACGATTCGACCTGCGACATCTGCTCGACGAGCGGCTCCTGGTCGCGGTCGCGCGCGACCACCGGCTCGCGCGCCGTCGCTCGGTGCGCCTGGCGGACCTCGCCCAGGACGCGTTCGTCGTGGGCTCCGCCACCGCGGAGAACAGCCTGCTCCGGGCAAGCCTGCCCAGCGGCTTCTCACCGCGCATCGACATCGTCGCCGCCGAGTGGACCGGCAAGCTGGGATGCGTCGCCGCCGGGCTGGGGGTGGCTCTGGTCCCGGCCCTGGCGGTACGCGGAACCCCGCCGGACATCGCCCTGCTACGCCTGCATCCGGACGACGAGTCGGTACGGCAGATATTCGCGGCGACCGTGCGGGGCAGGACGCCGTCGCCGGCCGTCACGCACTTTCTCGAGCATCTGCGGGCGGAGGCGGCCCACCTGGGCTGACCACCTCGCGTCGTCCACGCCCGGACCGGACGGACGGGCCTGCCGAGGGGAAAAGCAGAACGCCGACCTGCGTCTCCGCTGATCGGCGTTCCTGTAGCCCGGCGAAAGGCTATGTGGCCAGGGGCGGGGTCGAACCGCCGACCTTCCGATTTTCAGTCGGACGCTCGTACCAACTGAGCTACCTGGCCGTGGTGCTCGGCACATGCTACCGCACGGGCCGATACGCAGAACGCCGCGCATCGAGCTGCGCGGCGTCAGCGCTTGCGGTCCTGACGGGACTTGAACCCGCGACCTCCGCCTTGACAGGGCGGCGAGCACTCCAACTGCTCCACAGGACCTGGCTGGTGTTGCATCCGGCGCGAGCCGGACCGTGCCCCCAACGGGATTCGAACCCGTGCTACCGCCTTGAAAGGGCGGCGTCCTGGGCCGCTAGACGATGAGGGCGGCCCCGCCATCATTGCACACTCGCAACTTCAAGCGGACTTGCTCCCATCCGGCCCCGCCGGAGGCAGGAGAAGCATATGTCATGCCTGCGCGGACGACCAAACCGGTATGGGCCTGGCCGTGGAGCCGGGTAAAACCGCAGGTCAGCGCGGTAGGGCGATGCCGAATCTCCGCTTCAGGTCCGGAATCAGGTGCCGGCAGGCGGCCATCGTCTGGGCCCGGTCGCCGCCCGCGTCGTGCATCAGCACGACCGAGCCGTGCCGGGTGGCGCCCTTCACCCGCTTGATGATCGTCTTCGCCGGTGGGTGGTCCCAGTCCTGCGGGTCCACGCTCCAGTGCAGCGGGCGCAGGCCCATCTGCTTGGCGATCGTGACCTCCTCGGCCGTCCAGCGGCCGCCGGGCTGGCGGAACCAGGTGATCGGCGCCTTGGGCGCGGCGGCGTGGATGGCCTCGTTCGTCCGTTCCAGGTCGGCCCGGATCTCGGCGGCGGGGCGCCGGCCCAGGTTCACGTCGTGGTGCCAGCTGTGGTTGCAGAGCTGGTGCCCCTCGCGGACGATCCGGGCGACCAGCTCCGGGTAGCGCTTGGCCTGCTGGCCGACGACGCAGAAGGTGGCCTTCACGCGGGCTGCCCGGAGCTGGGCCAGGATCTGCGGGGTGTAGCGGGGATCCGGCCCGTCGTCGAAGGTGAGCGCCACGCCGTTGCTCCCGCTGGCCCGGTGCAGGCCCGCCGGCAGCTTCTTCGGCACCGGGCGCAGCTTCGGCTTCGCGGGAGTGGTGTGGGTCGGTGAGGGCTTCGTCACCGGCGTCGGTGACGGCGACGCCGAGGCCGGTGCGGCGGCCTTTTCGGGTGACTTGCCGGCTTCGCCGCAGCCGGTGACGAGGAGCACCAGGCCCAGGGCGAGCGCCGACAGGGCGCGTGGACGCATTCGTCGCTCCCGGAGGGGTCGGGGTCAGACGGACTTTCCGACCGTAGTGGACGCCGACCCGGAACGGGAGAGGGGCTCAGCTCGTCGTCGACTGGTCCAGCGAGTCCCGTACCGCCACGGCCAGCGACAACGCCTCGGCCAGGTCCACCGGCCGGACCACCCCGGCCGGCAGCGAGTCGGCCCGCCAGCCGGGCCCGGCGGCGAGCACCAGCAGCGGCCGGCGCGGGACGGTCAGCAGCGCGGTGAGCTGGCACGGGTCGGCCGTCGCGCGGGTGTGCGACCAGAGCACCACGGCCGCCGGACCGGTTCGGTTGACCGCCTCCACCAGGGCGGGTACCGGCACCCGGGCACCGAGCATGCGATAACTCACACCGGCCTCGGCCAGTGCGGCGGCGAGCGCCTCCAGCGGCAGCGAGTGCTGCTCCTCGTCGGCGCAGGAGAGCAGGATCCGGGGCGGCCCCGTGGTCGGGTGGGCCCGGGCCACAGTGGCGAACGCCACCGAGACGCACCGGGACATGAGGTGTTCCACCTCGATCAGCGCGGAGGTGGCGGCGTGCCGCTCCCCGATGCCGGCGAGCACCGGCCGCAGCAGCCCCTCCCAGGTCGCCACCACCCCGTCGGTGGCCAGCGCGTCGGCGATGGTCCGGCCGATGGTCACCGAGTCCAGTCGCATGGCGGCACGGGCCAGCCCGCGCGCCGCCGGACCGGCCCGCCCGACCGGGATGGTGGTGCCGCCGCCGTCGCGTACCGCCGAGGCCCTCGCCTTGAGGCCGAGCCGCTCCGGAGGCAGCACGGCCGGCGCCTGCCGGGCCCAGCGGGCGGCCTCGGCGGGCGCCACCCCCTCGGCGGTCAACCGGCGCATGATCTCCAGCCGGGCGAGGTCGGCCGGCGTGTAGCGCCGGTGGTGGCCCGGCACGTGCTCGCTGGGGCCGAGACCGTAGCGCTGGTGCCAGGTACGCAGCGTGGTGACCGCCACGCCCAGTCGGCGTGCGACGGCCCCCGCGCTCAGCGCCTCATCGGCCACCCGACCGCTCCGGTGCCTCGGTGGCCGGTACGACCGGCCGGGACGCGTCGGTCGGGTGCAGCAGCCGGTTGACCACGCCGCCGAGCCACGGGGCGTACTCGCGGGGGTGGGCGTCCAGGTCGGCCACCACCGCGCCGGGGTCGACCCAGCGCAGGTCGGCCACCTCGTCCGGATCGGGCCGCGTGACCAGGTGGGCCGGTACGTCGGCGCGCAGCACGTGGTCGTACTCGAACTCGACGCGTCCGGTCGCCGGGTCCTCCGCGTAGTAGAGGTAGACGCCCACCTCGGTGAGGTCGACCGGGTCGACGCCGAGTTCCTCGGCGAGCCGCCGGTTGGCGGCCTCGGCCGGCGACTGGCCGGGCAGCGGATGGCCGCAGCAGGAGTTCGCCCAGCGCAGCGGGAACCGCGTCTTGACCGCGGCCCGCTGCTGCAACAGCACCCGCCCCTCGGGGTCGACGAGGAGCACCGAGAAGGCGCGGTGCAGCCGTCCGGGTGGCTGGTGGGCGGTCGCCACGGTGGTCTCGCCGACCACCCGGCCGTCGTCGTCGACCAGCTCGACCAGGTGGGTCTCCCGTTCGCTCACGACATCGTCCCGGTGATCCGGGCGGCGGCGAGCTTGCCGCTGATCAGCACCATCGGCACGCCGACGCCCGGCTGGGTGCCGGAGCCGACGAACACCACGTTGTCGAGCGTGCGGTGCAGGTTGGAGGGGCGGAACGGGCCGGTCTGGAAGAGGCTGTGCGCGGCGGCGAACGGGGTGCCGGCGGCCATGCCCTGCGCCGCCCAGTCGGCCGGGGTGACGGCCTCCATCACCTCGATGCCGTCGCCGAAGCCGACGTAGCCGCGCTCCTCGAGCGTGGTCACGAGCTGCTCGGCGTACCGCTGCGCAAGGTCACCCGTCCAGTCGAACGGCGCGCGTTCGAGGTTCGGCACCGGTGCGAGCACGTAGTAGGTGTGCTTCCCGGCCGGCGCCACCGACGGGTCGGTGCGGCTCGGGTTCGTCACCAGCAGCGACGGGTCGGTCATCAGCTCGCCTCGGCGGATCACCTCGTCGAACGTGCCCTTCCAGGACCGCCCGAAGTGAATGTTGTGGTGGGCGATCTTGCCATAGCCCTGCGTCGAACCGATGTGCAGCACCACGCAGGACGGCGAGTAGGTCAGCTTGCGCTGCCGGCTGGGCGGCAGCAGATCCTGGTAGGCGACCGGCAGGTCCGGGTTGAGCACGACCGTGTCGGCGGGGACGAAGTCGCCGTCCGCGGTGACGACGCCGGTGGCGCGGCCGTTGGCGGTCTCCACCCGGGTCACCGTGGTGCCGTACCGGATCTGCACGCCGTGCTTCTCCGCCGCGCCGGCCATCCCACGCGAGACCGCGTGGATGCCGCCGCGCGGGAAGCACACCCCGGCCACCGAGTCGAGGTACGCGATGACCGTGTAGATCGCCAGCGCGTCGTGCGGCGACAGGCCCGCGTACATGGCCTGGAAGGAGAAGATCCGCTGGGTACGCGGGTCGCGGAAGAACTGGTTGATCTTCGTCTGGAGTCGCCGGAAGGCGCCGTTGGCGAACAGCTTCAGCAGGTTGCCGGTGAGCAGGTCGGTCGGCGCGTCGAGGTTGCGCTCGATGAAGTCGGCCCGTTCCCACTGCCACAGGTTGCGCGCGTAGTCGACGAAACGCAGGTAGCCGTCGGCCTCCCGGGGGCCGCAGACGCGGGCGATCTCGGCGGCCATCCGGGTGGTGTCGGTGATGACGTCGAGCGTCGACCCGTCCGGGTAGTAGGCGCGGTACGCCGGGTCGAGCGGGCTCAGGTCGAGCCAGTCGGTCAGCTCCTCGCCCACCGCGCCGAGCGCCTCGGCGATCAGGTCGGGCATGGTGAGGACCGTCGGGCCGGTGTCGAACTCGTACCCGTCGACGCTCAGTCGCCCGGCGCGCCCGCCGGGCACCGGCTCGCGTTCCAGCACCGTCACCTGCCGGCCGCTGCCGGCCAGGTGCAGCGCGCAGGCCAGCCCACCCAGCCCGGCGCCGACCACGACCACCCGGTCGGTCCGTCCCTTGACGGTACGCATTCCGGCCCCCTTGTTCACGAAGTTGCTCATCATGCCCGCCGCGCCGTGGCGGCGGTGGCGAGGCCGGTCAGCGCGGTGCGCGCCGTCTCGTCGATCGGTGCGGTGCCGAGCGCGGCGAGCGCCTCGGTCACCCGGTCGGAGATCATCCGCTCCACCCGGGCCGTGGCCCCGGTGTCCCGGACCACGTCGGCCAGCCGGTCCACCTCGCGTGCCGAGGTGACCGAGCCGGCCCGCTCCAGGGCGCGGCGCTGCGCCGGGTCGGCGAGCTGCCGGGCCAGCATCAGCAGCGCGGTCGGCTTGCCGGTACGCAGGTCGTCCCCGGCCGGCTTGCCGGTGGTCTGCGGGTCGCCGTAGACGCCCAGCAGGTCGTCGCGGAGCTGGAACGCCTCGCCGACGGCCAGCCCGTACCGGGTGTACGCGGCGATGAGCGGGTCGTCCGCGTCGGCGCCGGCCAGGCAGGCGCCGAACAGCAGCGGACGCTGGACGGTGTAGCTGGCGGTCTTGTACCGGGCCACCCGCAGCGCCCGGTCGACGGTCCAGTTCGCCGAGTCGTTCTCGCCGAGCACGTCGAGGAACTGCCCGGCGACCGTCTCGACCCGCATCTGGTCGTAGCAGCGGCGCACGTCGAGCAGCCGGTCCGCCGGGACCGCCGCGTGTGCCATCAGCCGGTCGGCCCACACCATGCAGAGGTCGCCGATGAGGACGGCGACGGCTTCGCCGTACCGGTCGGGGTCGCCCGTGTGTCCGGCGGCCCGGTGCCGGGCGGCGGCGGCCCGGTGCGCGGTGGGCAGTCCTCGCCGGGTGTCGGAGGCGTCCATCACGTCGTCGTGCACCAGCGCGAACGTGTGCAGCAGTTCGAGCGCGGACAGGGCCGGGAGCACCGAGCACAGCGGTTCCTCCCCGCCGACCACGCCCCGCCATCCCCAGTACGCGAACGTGGGGCGGACCCGCTTGCCGCCGGCCAGCACGCAGTCGCGCGCCGTCGCGGCGAAACCACCCATCGCTGCGTCGATCTCGGTGAGCGATTCGACTTCCGCGGCCAGGAACGCCGCGAGCGTCTCATCGATCCCTTTGATCAGGTCTTTCGTGAACGCGGCCAGTACGCCGCGGACCGGATCGTCCGTCGCCCCGGGCTGAGCCGGCGCGACGCGGAGCGCATTACCCGCAACTGCGTCGTTGGCCATGTGAGCGAGCGTACCCTAGGGTTACGAGTTGCGTCGATTGCTGCGTCGAAACTGAGGAGGGCCGATGGACACGGATCTGACCGCTGCCTATGACCGTTGCCGCGAGCTGCACCGGCGTCACGGCCGTACCTACTATCTCGCCACCCGGCTGCTTCCCGCCTGGAAACGGCGGCATGTGCACGCCTTGTACGGCTTCACCCGCTACGCGGACGAGATCGTCGACCGCACCGAGGAGCTGCCGCCGGCCGAGCGCGCCGCCCGGCTGCGCGAGTGGTCGGATCGATTCGTCGCCGGGCTGCACGGTGCGTCGGTCGACGACCCGTTGCTGCCGGCCGTGCTGCACACCATCGCCGTGTTCGACCTGGACCGCGACGACTTCGCGTCGTTCCTGCGCAGCATGGCGATGGACCTGACGGTCATGTCGTACCCGACCTACGACGACCTGCTCGACTACATGGAGGGCTCGGCCGCGGTCATCGGCACCATGATGCTGCCGATCCTCGGCAGCTCCGACCCGGCCGCCGCCCGCGAGCCCGCCCGCCAGCTCGGCTTCGCGTTCCAGCTCACCAACTTCATCCGCGACGTCTCCGAGGACCTGGACCGGGGCCGGACCTACCTGCCCGACGAGGACCTGGCCAAGTTCGACCTGACCCGTGACGACCTGCTCGCCGCCAAGGCCGCCGGCCGCACCACGCCGCGCATCCGCGAGCTGATCGAGTACGAGGTGACCCGCGCCCAGGCCCACTACGTCGCCGCCGCGCCGGGCATCCCGCTGCTCGATCCCGCCTCGCAGGCGTGCATGCGCACCGCGTACGCGCTCTACGGCGGCATCCTCGACGAGGTGGCCGCGCAGGACTACGACGTCTTCGTCCGCCGTGCCCTGGTGCCGCGGCGGCGCCGGATGGCGGTGGCCGCGCAGGCGCTGCTCACCCCGTCGGGCACGCCGGTGCGGGTGCCCGGCCCGGCACTGGAACCGGCCCTGGCCGGATGACCGGCCGGACGGCGGTGGTGCTGTTCACCCGCGACCTGCGGGTGCACGACCATCCGGCGCTCGCCGCCGCCTGCTCCGCGTTCGACCGGGTGGTGCCGCTCTACGTGCTCGACCCGGCGTTGCAGAAGCTCTCGCCCAACCGCACCCGATTCCTGCACCAGAGCCTGGCCGACCTGCGCGAGGCACTCCGCAAGCGCGGCGGTGACCTGGTGATCAGGCGCGGCGATCCGGTGGCCGAGACGGTCGCGCTGGCGCGGAAGGTAGGCGCCGAGGGCATCGGGCTCTCCGCCGACGTGAGCCGCTACGCGCACCGCCGGGAACGCCGCCTGCGTGCCGAGTGCGAGCGGCACCGGATGTTCCTGCGCGTGTTCCCCGGCCTCACGATCGTCGAACCCGGTGCGCTACGCCCCGGTGGTGGCGACCACTACCGCGTCTTCAGCCCCTACTTCCGGGCCTGGCAGGACGTGCGGTGGCGGGACGAGTTGGCCGCGCCGAAGCGGGTCCGGCTGCCCGACGGCGTCGACCCCGGCCGGCTGCCCGACCCGCCGAGGGGCGACAGCCCGGATGCCGCCGTCGGTGGCGAGGCAGTCGCCAGGCGCCGGCTCACCGCCTGGCTGCCGACGCTCGACAGGTACGACGACATCCACGACGACATGGCCGGCGACGAGACCTCGCGGCTCAGCCCGTACCTGCGCTTCGGGTGCGTGTCGCCGCTGGCGGTGGCGAACCGGGCGGGTGACCGGGACGGACCCTTCGTCCGGCAGCTCTGCTGGCGCGACTTCTACCACCAGGTGGTCGCCGGTTTCCCCGACCTGTCCACGGTCGCCTACCGGCGCGGTGCGCGCGAGGACTGGCGCGACGACCCGCACGCGCTCGACGCCTGGGCCGAGGGGCGGACCGGCATGCCGATCGTGGACGCCGGCATGCGCCAGTTGCGCGCCGAGGGCTGGATGCACAACCGGGCCCGCCTGATCACCGCCGGCTACCTGACCAAGCACCTCGGGCTGGACTGGCGGCCCGGCCTGGAGGTCTTCTTCCGGTGGCTGCTCGACGGCGACCGGGTCAACAACTCGGGCAACTGGCAGTGGGTGGCCGGCACCGGCAACGACACCCGGCCGTACCGGGGCTTCAACCCGGTACGGCAGGCCGAGCGCTACGACCCCGACGGCGCGTACGTGCGGCGCTGGGTGCCGGAGCTTGCGTCGGTGGCCGGCAAGGCGGTCCACCAGCCGTGGCGGCTGCCCGACGAGGTGCGCCGCACGATCGACTACCCGCCGCCGTTGGAGGTGCCCGGCACCGACCCGGTCTGGCTCCGCTGACCGTCGCCCGCCGGACCGGGCGCCGGTCGCCCGCTACCGGGGTCACGCTCCGTGTTTTCCCGCCTGCCGCGGCATTCCACCTCCGGTCCCCTTTGCTCTGCAGCCATATCCGCATCGGTTGCGGAAAGTGACCGTCTCGGCCTTGAGTGGTTTTCGGACCTGCGAGGAAACCCCTGCTCGGCGCGGTGCTGCGCCGATGGCTGCAGAGCAAAGGCGGAAAAGGGAAGACACCGCCGCCCGGCCGGCCGAATGCGCTGCGTGACGACGCTCCGGAATCACAGAAAGTGATGGGAGGTCAGAGGCAGGAGTGCAGCGCCTCCACCAGGTCCTCCACCCGGTCGTGGTCGGCCAGCCGGGCTGTCGCGTACGCGAAGGTGTAGCCGCGCTCCGGGTCGGCCCAGGCGCTGCTGCCGCCGATCCCGCCCATGCCCCAACTGCCGTCCGGCTCCCACTGCATGCCGAGCGTCCAGTCCACCGGCCGGTCCAGCAGCAGGTCCGGGCCGGAGTACTGCACCCGCGTCGCCTCCGCGACCAGCTCCGGGCTGAACAGCCGTACCCCGTCGAGGGTGCCGCCGGCGAGCAGGCCCGCGTACAGCCGGGCGAGCCCGGCGGCGGTGGCGTGCAGGTTCACCGCCGGGATCTCGGCGGCGCGCCACAGGTCGCTGTTCACCATCGTGACGTCGCGCCCGCCCGGCGGATTGTCCAGCGCCCGCGCCCGCAACGAGCCCGGCTCGCCGCGCATCGCGTCCGGCCAGGCCGGATCGGCGTACGACAGGTCGGCGCACCGCCGCCGGTCCGCCTCGTCCAGCCCGAAGGCCAGGTCCAGGCGCCACGGACCGGCGATCTCCTCGGCCAGGAACCGGCCCACGGACCGCCCGTCCACCCGGCGGACCAGCTCGCCCACCAGGTGCCCGTACGTCCAGGCGTGCTCGCCCGCGACGGCGCCCGGCGTCCACTCGGGGTCGGCGGCGGCCAGGTCGGCGCAGAGCAGGTCCCAGTCGGCGATCGCGGCGGCGGGCCGGGGCACCGGGAAGGCGGGCAGCCCGGCGGTGTGGGCGAGCACCTGCCGCACGGTGGCCGGGGCGCGGAACCCCGGCCAGTACGCCGACACCGGCGCGTCCAGGTCGACCCGCCCTCGATCGACGAGCAGAAGCAGACAGAGCGCGACCATCGGCTTGCCGACCGAGTAGACGTCGACGAGCGTGTCCGGCCGCCACGGCCGGTCCGCCCCGGCGGCCGGTACGACGGTGACGGGCGGCACTGCGGCGGTGGTGCCACCCACCAGTTCGATCACCGGTACGCCGTCGCGCCACACCGATATCGACGCGCCGGTCTCGCGGCCGGTCGAGAACAGGTCGTGGAAGCAGTCCCGGACCGGGGCGAAGCGCGCGTGCATGCGGCCACGGTAGGTGGTCGCGTGCGTTACCGGCGCGGGAATTCCGGGCCGGTGCGGTGGCCGGTGCCCCGCAGGTGCGGAATGCTTGCGGAATGGCGGAGCCGGAACTGGTGGACGTAGTAGTGGTCGGGCTCGGCGTCGGCGGCGAGGAGGTGGCCGGGCGGCTCGCCGAGGCCGGCCTCACCGTGGTCGGCATCGAACGGGACCTGGTCGGCGGCGAGTGCCCCTACTGGGGGTGCGTGCCGAGCAAGATGATGATCCGGGCGGCGAACGCGCTGGCCGAGGCGCACCGGGTCAACGAGCTGGCCGGGTCCGCCCAGGTGCGGCCCGACTGGGCGCCGGTGGCGAAGCGGATCCGGGCCGAGGCCACCGACACCTGGGACGACAAGGTGGCGGTGGACCGGTTCACCGGCAAGGGCGGCCGGTTCGTCCGGGGCAGCGGGCGGCTCGACGGCCCTAACCGCGTACGCGTCGGCGACCAGGTGTTCCAGGCCCGCTACGGCGTGGTCCTCGGAACCGGCACCCGGCCCTCGGTCCCGCCGATCGACGGGCTGGCCGACACGCCGTACTGGACGAACCACCAGGCCATCGAGGTGGAGGAACTGCCCGGGTCGCTGCTGGTACTCGGCGGCGGCGCGATCGGGCTGGAACTCGCGCAGGTCTTCGCCCGGTTCGGCGTCCGGGTGACTGTGATCGAGGCGGCCGACCGGGTGCTGGCCGTCGAGGAGCCGGAGGCGTCCGCGCTCGCCGCCGACGCGCTGCGCGCCGACGGGGTGGAGATCCACACCGGGGTCAAGGCCGGCCGGGTCGACCACGACGGCGACACGTTCACCGTGCACGCCGACGGCGCCGAGTTCACCGGCGAGAAGCTGCTCGTGGTGACCGGCCGCAAGGCGCACCTGGAGGAGCTGGGCCTGGACACCGTCGGGGTGGACGCCGGGCAGCGCTACCTGCCGGTGAACGACCGGATGCACGTCACCGACGGGATCTGGGCCGTCGGCGACCTCACCGGCGAGGGCGCGTTCACCCACATCGCCATGTACCAGGCCGGCATCGTGGTGGCGGACGTGCTGGACCACATGCGGCGTACCAAGGGAGGCCCGGACGCCAGCGGCACCGCGAGTGTGGTCGGCGGCGCGGCCGGGGTGGTCAGCGCGGTCGGCGGCGCGATGAGCGCGGGCGGATCGACTGCCGCGCCGGGCAGCGTCCCGGTCGCCGACTACCGGGCGCTGCCCCGGGTCACGTTCACCGACCCGGAGGTCGGCGCGGTCGGCCTCACCGAGCAGCAGGCCCGCGAGCGCGGCGTCAACGTCCAGGTCGGGTACGCCGACCTCACCTCTTCGGCCCGGGGCTGGATCCACAAGACCGGCAACGCCGGGTTCATCAAGCTGATCGCCGACGCCGACCAGGGCGTCCTCGTCGGCGCCACGTCGGCCGGACCGGCCGGTGGCGAGGTGCTCTCCGCGCTCGTCGTGGCGGTGCACGCGGCGGTGCCGATCAGCCAGCTCCGGCACATGATCTACGCGTACCCGACGTTCCACAGGGCCATCGAGGACGCGCTGCGCGCGCTGAAGTGACGCCTCAGCCGGCCGGCGCGCCGTGCCGGCCGGCACCGTCGGCGAACCGGCCGGCGCCGCGCACCCCGTCCACCGCGAGCGACTCCAGGCCGTAGGTCAGCTCGGCCGCCATCGCCTCCGGCTCCGGCAGCCCCGCGCCGGCCAGCACCGCCGCCCGGTCGTTGCGCAGGCACGTCTGCGGGGACCGGGCGATCCCGGCGGCCAGCTCCTCGGCCGCCGCGCGAGCCTCACCCGGCGCGACCAGCCGGTTGACCAGACCCATCGCGTACGCCTCGTCGGCGCGCACCGGACGGCCGGTGAGGATCAGGTCCATCGCGCGGCTCTCGCCGATCAGCCGGGGCAGCCGAACCGTCCCGCCGTCGATCAGCGGTACGCCCCAGCGTCGGCAGAACACGCCGAGCGTCGCGTCCGACTCGGCGACCCGTAGATCGCACCAGAGCGCCAGCTCCAGCCCGCCCGCCACCGCGTACCCGGAGATCGCGGCGATCACCGGCTTGGACAGTCGCATCCGGGTCGGACCCATCGGCCCGTCGCCGTCGGGCTCGACCCGGTTGCCGCGCGGAGTGCCGACGGCCTTGAGGTCGGCGCCCGAGCAGAACGTGCCGCCCGCGCCCCAGAGCACCGCGACCGCCGCGTCCGGGTCGGCGTCGAACGCGCGGAACGCGTCGGCCAAGGCTCGCGCGGTCGGTCCGTCCACGGCGTTACGTGCCTCGGGCCGGTCCAGGATCACAGTGGTCACGGCACCGGCGTGCTCGACGCGTACCCCCATGGGCTCAGCATGCCCGCGACGGCACCGTCGTGGCTACGGCCTATTTGATCGTGCCGGGCCGGGTCAGCCAGCGCATCGGCTGGCCGGTGACGGCGCCGACCTGGTCGAAGTCCCGGTCGTAGTGCAGCAGCGAGAGCCCGTGGTATTCGGCGGTGGCGGCGATGAGCAGGTCGACGGCGCCCGCCGAGCGGTGGGTGCCCCGCGCGGTCAGCTCGCTCTGGATCTCGGCGGCGCGCTCGTAGACCCGGTCCGGCATCACCACCCAGCCGAAGGCGGCCCGGAGCTGCTCCGCCAGGCGCGTCCGGTCGGCGACGGACCGGGCGGTGTAGAGGAACTCCAGCTCGACCAGGGGGCACACGGCGAGCAGGCCCGCTGTCACCTGCTGCTCCCAGCGCGCCAGCACGTCCGGATCACGCAGGAGCCGGACGAGGGCACTGGTGTCGATCAGGTAGTCGGCCAGCTTCACGAGCGGTAGGCGCCCTTGTCGAGCAGTTCGTCGAAGTCACCGGCCTGCCCGCGCTCGGCCAGTGCCGCCAGCGCGCGGGCGCGACCCAGTCTCGCCGCGCCCTCGCGGAGCGCGACGTTCACCGTGTCCTTCTTGGTCTTCGTGCCGAACGCTTCGGCGGCATCCGCCAGCGCCTCGTCGTCGACGTCCACCAGGATCTTGGTCATCGCAGCTCCCTATATACGGTCGGCCGTCTGAGTATATCCAGCAGGGGTTCCGTGCGAGGGAATTCCGGGGCGTCCGGTTTGGGGGCTCTCCTGCCGGGAAGTCGGAACGGGTGCGCGAACTACTGACGAAGATCGAACAGGCCACCGGTCTCGACCGGGTGGGTGACCGGTTGCAGCGCGCCGTCCAGGGCACGCTGCGCTCGCAACGGGTGCGCGACGCGCTGCACGGGGTGTGGCTCGGCCATCCGCTGCACCCCGCGATGGTGCAGGTGCCGGTCGGCGCCTGGATCTCCGCCGCCGTGGTGGACCTGCTGCCCGGCCAGCGCCGGGCCGCCACCGCGCTGGTGGGTCTCGGTACGGTCAGCGCGGTGCCCGCGGCGGTCGCCGGGCTCAACGACTGGGCCACGCTCACCCGCGACCAGCGCCGGATCGGGCTGGTGCATGCCGCCGCCAACACCGTCGGCCTGGCGCTGTACGCCGGCTCGCTGGCGGCCCGGCTCAACGGGCGCCACGGACTCGGCCGGACGCTGTCCTATCTGGGGCTGTCCGCCGCGAGCGGTGGGGCGTACCTGGGTGGGCACCTCGCGTACAAGCAGGGCGCCCAGGCCAGCCAGAGCGTCTCCGAGATGCACCTGATCAGCGACGGGTGGCACCGGGTCGGCGACCTGGGCAGCCTGCCCCGGCACGAACTGGTCACCAAGAAGATCGACGACGTCCCGGTGATCCTCTACCGGGACGGCGACGACGTCAGCGTGATGCTGGAGCGCTGCCCCCACCAGAGCGGCCCGCTCGGCGAGGGCAAGGTGGAGCAGATCGACGGCCACGCCTGCGTGGTCTGCCCCTGGCACGGCAGCGCGTTCCGGCTCGACGGCGGCGAGGTGGTGCACGGCCCGGCCGCCAACGACCAGATCGTGCTGCCCAGCCGCGTGGTGTCCGGCCAGGTCGAGGCCCGGCTGCCCTGAGTCAGTCCCGCCGGTGCCGTCCGCTCGACAGCGCGCGGGCGGGCACCGGCCGCTTGCGCAACCCGAGCAGCGCGCCGATCTGCGCACCCACGATGCTCGCCACGGCCAGCACCGCCGAGATGGCCAGCGGACGGTTGATGCCCTCCTCGGCGGTGGCCCGGGACGCGCCCGCCGACATGGCCGGCGGCTGACCGACAGGTGCCTCGACGGTGGGCGTCGCGTCCCGCGGCGTGGGCTTGGGCTTCGCCTTCGGGGTGGTCGAGGAGGCACCGCCGCCACCGGGCTTGACGGGTGCCGTCTCGGCCGGCTCGGTGACCACGATCCGTCCGGTGGCGTGCCGCCGGGCACCCGAATCCGTCGCGCCGTCCGGCAGCGTGATGAGCTGACCCGGGCGGATTCGGTCCGGGTCGGCGAGCCGGTTCAGCCGGGCCAGCTCCTTGTATCTGTCGAAGTCGTCCAGGTAGCGGTCGGCCACCTCGCCCAGGTAGTCGCCCTTGGCCACCCGGTACACGGCCGGGTCGTCCGCCTTCGACGCGACCGGGGTCGACGGGGTGACCTGGCTCGCGGTCACGGCCGGCGAGGTGACGGCGGCGACCACCGGTTGTGGGGCGGTCAGTGCGGCGGCGCTCGCCGCGGCCGGGCTCGCGACCAGGATCAGCGCGACCGAACCGACCAGCGCGGCGGCCGCCTTCTGCTGGCGGTGCATGCCGGGCAGCTTCGGAGCCGGCCGGCGTACCGCCGCCGCGAGCAGCTCCACCACGACGGAGAACGCGAAAGTGGCCCAGCCGAACCAGCCCACCACCGCCAGCGCGCGCAGGAACAGTTGACCGTCGTCACGGCTGGTCAACGCCGTACCGACCTCGGCCAGCGTGGGCAGATGATCCGGCAGCGGGTTGCCGGCGAACGCCAGCAACGCGACCGGCCCGCCGGCCAGCACGCCGACGAGCACGACGAGGGCGCCGAGGCCGGTGAGAACCTGGCCGGCGCGGCGGACGGGGGAGCGTCGGGGTGCGCCCATGGCGGCCTTCCTTCCTACGGTGGGCCGGTGAGTGCCCGAGCGGTGGCCTCACCGGTGACGGTGGCGGTCTTCTGTGCGCCGAACAGACTCAGCAGGTCCCGGCTGTAGGTGATCTGCACGCGTACCCGGATCTGGGTCTCGGTGCCGACCACCGGGAAGTCGACCTCGTGGTCCTGGACGCCGCCCGCGGCGCCGAGGTAGGCGGCGACCGCGGCGCGGGCGGCGACCTGGTCGATCCGCTTCGGGCCGCCCTCGATGGCCCGCGCCCGGTCGATCATCTGGCCGCCGGCGCGGGCCGCCTCGGCCGCCAGGTTGTCCGCGCGCTGAAGTGTGCGCAGTTGACCGGCGCCGTCGTAGGCCAGGCCGATGATCGCCAGTACGCCGGTCATCGCCACGGCCAGGAACAGGCTCACCCGGCCGCTCTCCGCCTCGCGCCGCCCGGTCATCCGCGACTCCGGTAGGTGTCCAGCGGCGAGGTGAACCTCGCCGAGACGGTCTTGCCGCCCGGCACGCCGGGCAGGCCGGGCGCGCTCAGGTCGTCGAAGGAGACGGTGCAGGTCACCGTGACCGTCACGGTCGCCGGCACGCCTGCGGCGCTCTGGTAAGCGGCGGCGAAGCTCGTCGTCGTCCCGGCCACCGAGCCCGCGAGATCGATCTGGGGTGGGCCGGTGCAGTTCAGCCCCGCCCAGCCGAGCTGGTCATGGGCCGCCTCCTCGGCGGCCTCCGCACCGTCGTCGGCGTTGCGGGCCAGCGAGGCGGCCCGGGCGGCGTCGTGGGCGGCCGACTCCACCGCCTCGTCCGCGACCGCGGTCCGCCCGGCCACGCCGGCCAGCACCATCAGTCCGATGAAGGCGGGCGCGAGCACCGCCACCTCGATCGACACGGAACCCCGGTCCCGTCGCGGCCCGGCGCTCATCCGGTGGTCCAGCGTTCGGCCGGGCCGTGTGCGGTCTGCGTGACCTCGAACGAGACGCCCGGGATGACCGACAGGGAGCGTCCCTGCACCGTGCACGTGACGCCGGTGGCGGTCTCGACGCAGGTCGGGCCGGTCTGCTCCCAGCCGACGAGCCAGTCCCCGGACTGTTGCAGGAAGCTGATCGCCCGCTGCCGTCCGGCGTCCGGCCCGGCGTCGATCGTGCGCTGGGCGTTCACAGCGGTCTGCGCGGCGTTCAGCGCGGTGGACCGGGCCACGAACCAGACGGCGACCTGGATCGAGCCGAACAGCATCACCAGGATCACCGGCATCACCACGGCCAGCTCGACCGGGTTGGCGCCCCGCTCACCCTCGGCCAGGCGGGCGCGCAGGGCAGCGGCGAACCGCCCCGGACCGGGCGGGCCGGCGGGCCGGCCGGCAGACGCCGGCCGGCTCCGGACCGTACGGGCGGGGCTGGGCATCACGGGGCCTGCGGCGCCGTGTTGTTCGGGATGGCGTTCATCCAGTTGTTCGCCTTGGCCAGGGCGAGCCCGGTGACCGCCATGGCCACCGCGACCAGGCCGAAGATGATCACCGCGGTCGGCACCGGGCTGTCGCCGCGCTCGGAGTCCCGGCGCAGCTCGGCGAGGCGGGTGCTCACCGCCACGTACAGGTAGGCGTAGAGGTGCATGGTCGTCTCCTTCTCGGGTGGGTTCACAGGCGGGCGAGGAACGGATAGACGGCGAAGCCGAGCAGGACGAACACCAGCAGCGAGCCGGGGATGTCCAACTTGCTGGTGACCCCCTCGGCCCGGGCCAGGTTGTCGGTACGGATCTGGTCGCGCAGCGAGTCGGCGCGGGACCGCAACGTCTCGTGCACCTGGGCGCCCTCGCTGCCGGAGGAGCGCATGATGGCGCCCACGTCGCCCAGCTCCGGGATGCCGATCCGCTCGGCCAGCTCCTGCAACTCGTCCCAGGGCGAGTGCATCTGGAGCTGGGCGAGCCGCAGCGCCTCCCGGATCCGGTCGAAGACCCAGCCGTCGCAGACCGCCGCCGCGCGCTCCAGCGACTGCACCGGGCCGTGCGCGGCGGAGAGCTGCAACGCCACCAGGTCGAGGTAGGTGCAGACCGCCTGCCGGAACTCGTCCCGGGCGGCGTCCGCCTTGGCCAGCACCGCGCGGTGCGCGAGCAGACCGGCGCCGAGCGCCAGGCCCAGGCTGGCCACCACCGGTACGGCCACCGGCAGCGCCACCCCGCCGACGAAGAGCACCGCCGAGGCGACCGCCGGGGTGGCGAACCCGACGAGCGCCGACAGCAGCACGGACAGGGCGTACTGCTCGGGCGTGCGGTCGAGCAGCGCGAGCTGCCGGTGCGGCGGGCGCAGCCAGCGGGCGAACCCGCCGAGCCAGTCCGGCCCGGCGCCGGCGGCCGGGGCCTGGCCGGGTGGCTGGTGCAGCCGGCGCAGCGCCGGGCCGAGCGCCGGGGTGGCCGGCAGCGCCTCGCGTACGACCAGGAACAGCCCGAGCCCGACCGCGCACCCGCCGAGCACCCCGATCGCCATCTGCCAGTTGAGGATCATCGAGCCCGCCTTTCGTTCGCGACTGCGGGGCTCGCAAGCTCACTCCTCGCGCTCACGGTGCCCGCCTTTCGTTCGCGACTGCGGGGCTCGCAAGCTCACTCCTCGCGCTCACGCGATCGCCTCCTCCGGGTCGGGCGCCGGCAGGAAGCGCGCCGGCCGGGGCGGCTGGCTCATCGAGCGCACCCAGACCAGCAGCCCGACGAACGCCGCGCCGAGCACCGCCATCACGAGCTGACCCGTCACCGTCCCGTACGGACGGATGTATTCGCTGTTCACCAGCCCGTACGCGAGCGTCGCCAGCGTCATGCCGGTGAGGAAGCGGACCGCGAACCGGGGCTGGGTGCGCTTCGCCTCGACCTCGCGCCGGGTCGCCACCTCGGCCGAGGCGGCGGTGGCGATCGACCCGAGCACGTCGCCGAGGCGCTCGCCCCGGTCGGTGAGGTGCAGGATCAGCGCGGCCACCACCTGGTCGGCGACCGGGTCGGCGATCTCGTCGGCGAAGGCGAGCAGCGCGGAGCGGGCCAGCCAGCCGGCCTGGAGGCGGGCGGCGAGCGTGCGCACCTCCTCCTGGATCTCCTCCGGCGCGGTGGCGATGGTGCCGATGATCGCCTGCTGGAGTCCCTGGCCCGTGGCCGAGATGTCCTTGAGCCGGCGGGTCCACTCGCCTACGGCTTCGACCCGGGCGATGGCCCGCTGCTCGGCCCGGCCGACCGCGAACAGCCACGGCACGCCCGGCACCGCGAGCGCCACCAGCAGGCCGACCACCGGCAGCCCGGTGAGCAGGAACGCCACCGCGCCGGCGACCACCGCGGCGCCGAGCAGGAGCTGGTAGCGGCGCTGGTCGGCGCGGCTCGCGCCGGAACCGGTCCAGAGCCGGCTCAGGCTCGGCCCGGCACCGGGCGCCGGACCGGGCGGGCGGCGGGTGCCGACGAGCGCGACGACGGTCAGCACCAGCCCGGCCACGCAGGCAGCGCCGGAGACCAGGGCGATCAGTTCGATCTGCGTCACGCCGGGCCTCCGCTCGGCCGCGCCCCGAGGCGGGTGTGCCGGGGGCGCCGCCACGCGCCCACACCGGCCTCGACGAACCGGGTGAGCAGGCGGGCGTCGTAGCCGACGCGCAGCAGCTGGTCGCGGATGCGTTCGGGCAGGTGGCGGGGGACCGCGCGGCCGTCCGGCCCGGGGCCGAAGACGGTCGTCGTGGTGATCCGGTTGCCCTCGCCGACGCCGATGACCTCCTCGACGTGCGAGACGAAGCGGTGCTTGCGTCCGCCGATCGCGGTCTCGTCCTCGACCGTGACGTAGACGATCAGGTCGAGCGCGTTGCCGGCCATCCGGCGGGCCTGGTCGACTGTCATCTCCCGGCCGTGCGACAGCGCCAGCTCGATGATGCGCTCGCTCACCCCCGAGGGGGTACGGGCGTGGATGGTGCACATCGACCCGCGGCTCGTGGTCATCGCCTGGAGCATCGGCACGATCTCCCGGGACCGCACCTCGCCGACGATGATCCGCAGCACGCCCATCCGCAGCGACACCGGGATCAGGTCGGCGATGCTGACCTCACCCGCCGGCCGCCCGTCCGCGCCGCGCTCGCCGTGCCCCTCCCGGGACTCGAAGCTCATCACCGCACGGTGCTTGTGCCCGCGCCGGGCGGGCAGGAGTTCCCGGCTCTCCTCCAGCAGCACGTACGGCTCGTCGGCCGGGATCTCGTCCATCAGCGCGCGGATCACAGTGGTCTTCCCGGCCCCGGCGAGCCCGGCGACCATGATGTTCAGCCCGGCGCGCATGGACGCGCGGAGGAAGTCGCGCAGCAGCGGGTCGATCATCTCGTCCAGGTCGGGCCGGCCGCCGGCGATGTCCTCCAGGCTCACCTCGAGCGTGTTGTGCTTGCGGATCACCGCGTACGGGCGGTGGCTGACCAGGAACACCGCGGCGAGCCGGCTGCCGTCGGGCAGTTGCAGGTCGAGCGTGGGCTTCGACGTGGACAGCGACCGTTCGGTGGCCCCGGCCCGGCGGGCCGCCGCCTGGAGGATCTCCACCAGCTCGTCGTCGGTCTCGGCGATCGGCTCGGCCCAGTCGACGCCGCCGCCGTGCCGGGTGATGCGCACCTGGTCGCAGCCGAGGATGTGCACCTCCTCGATGCTGTCGTCGACGAGCAGCGTCTGGAGGCGGCCCAGCCCGACGAGTTCGGCGGTGACCTGGTCGAGCAGCACCCGTTCCGAGTCGGCGGCCATCGGCGTGCCGGCCCGGCGTACCGAGTCGGCGTACGCGGACACCACGGCGACCGCCAGCCGGGCGCGTTCGACCTCCTCGGCGTCGGCGTCGAACTCGCGTCCGCGCTGCCACTGGGTGAGCCGTTCGCTCAGCTCCCGGCGCAGTTCGCGGACCACCGCAAAGTCGACCCGTGGGCGCGGCGGTGGCGGGGGCGCGGCGGGCACGGGTCCGGGGACGTGGTGCCGCCCGTTCGGCGGGGCGAGCGGCGGCACGGTGGAGACGACGCCCGGCTGCTGCCCGCGTGGGTCGTGCGAGACCGGCTCAAACCGCACCGGACACCCCCGGCACGCTCGGCGCGGTCACCGCGCGCGGTGCGGTCGTCCCGGGCCAGGCCAGCCGGGCGCGCCGCCGGTCCAGCAGCGCCCGGACCGGCACCTCCAGGGCGCCGGCCGCGCGCATCAGCGGCCGGTTCGCGCGTACGGTGCCGCCGTGGGCGAGCACCTCGGCGGTACGCGGGTCGTGTGGCAGGCGGGCGATCACCGGCAGCCGCAGCGCCTTGCTGATCTCGCTGGTGCCGTGCCCGTCCCCGACCACGAGCAGCCGCAGCGTGCCCGGCGGTACGCGGTGCTCGGTGAGATCCCGTTCGACGGCGCGGGCGGTGGCCCGGGTGGCGGAGAGGTCGGGCAGGTGCGCGCGCGTGACCAGCAGCACCACAGCGGCGGCCCGCAGCAGTGGCCACGGTGGACCGCCGACCGCCAGCCGGCCGCAGTCGACCAGCACGTCGTACGGCGGTTCGCCCCGCTCCAGCCCGGTGAAGTAGTCGGCGAAGCGCTGCCAGAGCGGGATCACGCTGCCGGCCTGGGCCGGGTCCACCACACCGGGCAGCAGCAGCCGTTCGCGGCGGGGCGCGTCCAGGTCGACCAGCTGGGACCAGAACGCGTGTTCCAGGCTGCCGTCGCGCAGCTCTCCCACCGCCAGCTCGCCGATGCCGCGCGGCCCGTCCAGCGCCCCGCCGAGGTAACCGGCGAGGATCGAGCCGCCCGCCGGGTCGCACTCGGCCAGCACGAGCCGCCGGTGCCAGCTCAGCGCGGCGGCGAGCGCGGCGGTGGTGACGCCCGGCGACCCCTTCGCCGAGACCAGGGCGATGATCGCCATCAGGCCGCCTCGGTGAGCACGAGCGCGATCCGGTCGTCGGCGGCGAGCGCCACGACCGCCGGCACGTCCCGTACGGCCAGCGCCAGGTAGACCACCACGTCACCGTTCTGCGGCGTGGCGGTGTCGATCACGGTGCCCTCGAATCGGGTGCCGCCGCCACGGGACGCCTCGGAGCCGCCGCCGGTGGCGTTCGAGGGCGTGCTGACCAGCAGCACCTTGTCGCCGGGGTGCAGCTTGCGGGCCGGCACCTGCTCGGGTTCCAGCCCCAGCGCGATCTGCTGCTGACCGGCGCCGAGCAGCGGGGCCTCGGTGAGCTGCGCCGGGGTCAGCAGCGTGCCCGGGGTGAGCCGGACGGCCGCCCGCAGCCCGAGCACGTCGTCCATCCGGTCGGCGGACACCGGCTGGAGTTCCCGTCCGCCGGATACGCGTACCGGCACCAGGTCGTCGGCGGTGAGCTGCTGTCCCACGTCGACGGGCCGGGCCACGGCCAGGTACGTGCCGGTGGAGCGGACCGACGTGACAGCGAACGCCGCGCCCAGCCCGCCGAGCGCGATCAGCAGGACCGCCAGGCCGAGCAGGCCGGGGCGGACGCGTCGTTGCCGGACCACCTTCGGCGGTGCGACGGGTGCCTCCACCGGGGTTCCGTTGCGGGCTGCCACGACACTCATCGGGTCACCACCTGAAGCTCGTTGATCTGTACCGAGATGACGCCGCTGGACCGGCTCTGGGCGATCACGCCGCTCTCCCCGCCGCCGGACCATTCGACGGTCCAGAACGTCGTGGCGCTCACCTGGTAGGTGCCGGCCTCCGGATAGCCCTGGTCGAGGCCGCAGTCGGGCGAGGTGGACCCGGCCCTCGGCCCGTTCGCCCGGTACGGCGTGCCCGGCCCGTCGCAGGTGACGTCGATGTCGTCGGACATGTGCCAGACGATCCGGTCCACCTTCGCGGTGATCTCCACGGTCAGCCCCCGGTCCGAGGCGGACGCGCTCAGCGGACCGAAGTACGAGGCGCCCGGGCTGGCCCACATCCAGACCGGCAGCCCGACCAGGCCGGGGCCCTGGCTGCGCCGGGGCGCCACCGACGCCCGGGGCGGGAGCAGCGAGATCGAGGCCAGCGCGCGGCGGGCTAGTTCCTCCGGGTCCGGCGGCGCGCCGTAGCCGGGCGGCGGGGCGTCGAGAAGCGCCCGCCGCAGGCTGCCCAGGTCACCGCCGTTGCAGGTGAGCTGGTACCACTGCTGGCCGGGAGGCGCCTCGCCCTGCGGCTCTTCGAGCTTGTAGTAGCAGCCGTCGGCGTTGTTGAACCAGCCGAGAACCGGGTGGTAGCAGGGGATGGCCCGGCCGTTCCACTGGCACTTCGGCGTGCCGCCGCCGTTGCCGCCCCCGCCGCCGTTGTCTCCGCCGCCACCCGGCCCGCCCGGCCCGCCCGGCGTGCCGGGGTCGTCGTCCCAGACGTCGCAGTCGGTCTGTTCCGGCGGGCAGGAGCCGCCCGGGTCGGCGGCGCGGGCGGGTGCGCCGGTGAGCGTCAGCAGCGCGGCCAGGCCGGCGGCGAGCAGCAGCCGGCGGGGCGTCCCGGCCCGGGTCGGGCGGGCCGGGACACCCCTTCCTCCCCAGGTCAGCACGGCTGGTCCTGGTGCGCGGCGCCGCCGTTGACCAGCCACCGGCCGTCCGGGAAACGGACCGCTGTGGCGGTGGCCAGGTAGCGCCCGCCGCGGGTGCCGGGCACGGCCTTGCGGTTCTTGGCGTAGACGAGCCGGTAGCCGCTGGAGTCCAGGCAGTCCTGGATCTCGACCGTGGGCGGGCGGGCGGTCAGGTCGACCGACACGACCTCGGGGTCGGAGAGCAGTTTCCCGGTACGCATCGCGCCGTGCTCCTTCGCGTCGAGAATCGCCATTCGCACCCGAGTCAGCAGCGGATCAGCCAGAAATCGGGTCAGAGCGGGATGGGACGGATCGCTGCGCGCACTGGCTGCCCGGGACGCGTCGAGATAGCCGGAATAGGCGGCCAGGGCCGCTTTTCCGGCGGCGTCCTCCTCGGCGCTGGAATGGGCTGCGGGTGCGGCGGCGCGGCCGGTCAGCGGACGGGTGGCCGCCTCCGGCTCGGTGCCGCAGCCGGCCGAGCCGACCACCAGCACGACGCTGAGCAGGAAGATTTCCCATCGGCGGGATTGCCGTGTGCGCAACGCCGATCCCTCCTCGGTGCCGGCCCGGGGCGATCACGCCGACCCGCTCCGGGCATGCGGAAGCGCGCCCGGAACTGTCACTCCGGGCCCCCGTCGCCGCCACTTGTATTGACCTGTACTGATCGCTGCGGATTCTGTGCTCTGGTGCCTCCGACGCCAATTGATCGGGGGTTGCGTCGTACCCAAGGGGCGAGCATAGGCTCACGTCCGCCGATGCAACAGAGGTAATTCACGTGAACACGGTGAGTGAAGACGGGAGGTGGTGACCGGTGTGTGTCGTCACGATGGCGAGCGGGCTTCCGCGGGGCTCCGGGCCGGCGGGCGTGTGCTCACCCGTACGCGCCGCGACGGCGGTGACGAGCCGTCGGGGCACCGCCGGTATGGGTGGGGAGCATGCCGCTCGTCCGATCCGTCCCGCCGGTTCGCCGAGGGTCACGCCACGACCCGCCCCGGCCGCCGCCGCGTCGCATCAGACGCCCCGGTGCGCCCCGCCCGTCACAACCGCGCGAGCGAGAAATCACTCTGCGTGCTCCACGATGGAACGCACGGCCACCGGACGGGGGAGCCGGCATGACGGCTGAACGGGTACGGCGTACCGGACGGGTGACCGATGCCCGCCGTCCGAGCGCCCGGCTGATCGCCGCCCTGACGGTCGTACCCCTGCTCCGGCTGGCGGTGGCGCGCTACGCCGTACCCCCGGGGTCTCCGGACCGGACGGGGTGCGACGGCTGCGGCGCCCCGATCGGGCTGGACCGGCCGCTGCCGGCGCTCGGCCCCGCCGCCCGCTGCCCGGCCTGCCGGGCCCGGGTCGGCGCGGCGCCCGCAGTGGTGGAGGTGGCACTGCTGCTCGCGGTGGCGGTGCCGGTGCTCGCCGGCGGCGCGCCCGCCGCGCGCCTGGCACTGGCCTGGTGGCTGGTCTGGGCGGTGCCGATGACGATCGTGGACGCGATGGCGCACCGGCTGCCCGACCGGCTCACCTGGCCGGCGGCGGCCGGCGCCTGGGTGCTGCTCGGGGTGGCCGCACTGACCGGTCCGGGCGCGGACCCGTGGATCCGCGCGGTCCTGGCCGGGCTGGTGCTCGGCGGCGGGTTCGCCGCCACCACGCTGCTGCTCGGGCGACGTGGCTTCGGCCTCGGCGACGCCAAGCTGGCGCTGGGGGCGGGCGCGCTGCTCGGCTGGTACGGATGGCCGGTGCTGGTGGCCGGGCTGGTGCTCGCGCTCGTCCTCGCCGGGCTGGCCGGGGTCGTGCTGCTCGCCGCCCGACGGGTCCGCTGGTCCGGGCATCTGCCGTTCGGGCCGTTCCTGGTGCTCGGCACCGCCGCCGCGCTGGTGCTCGTCACCGTGTGATCGGCCACCCGCAGGTGCGGGTGGGCGTCGCCACGGGTATCGGAGTCCCAGCCACCTCCCAGCCGGGTCTGGTTCGGTGGCGGTCCAGGCTTCGGACTCGGGAGGGCACGTGCCGCACGGCGACGACGGTTGGCGGATCCGGCGCACGAGCGCGGACCTGGACCGGCTGGGCGAGACCGAGTCCGTCTTCGCGCTCGCCAACGGCTGGGTGGGCTGGCGCGGGACGCTCGACGAGGGCGAGCCCTGCGGGATGCCGGGCAGCTACCTCAACGGGTTCCACGAGCAGCACGACCTGACCTACCCGGAGAGCGGGTACGCGTTCCCGGAACGCAGCGACACCGTGATCAGCGCGCCGAACGCCGCCCTGATCCGGCTCTGGGTCGACGACGAGCCGCTGGACCTGCGGACCGGCACGATCCGGCGGCACCACCAGGAACTGGACCTGCGTGCCGGGGTGGTCCGCCGGGAGACCGAGTGGGTCTCGCCGGGCGGCCGGGGCGTACGGATCCGCAGCACCCGCCTGGTCTCGCTGACCCGGCGTCCGGTCGCCGCCGTCGACTGGGTGGTCGAGCCGCTGGACGAGCCGGTCCGGCTGCGGATCGGCGCCGACCTGCTCGCCAACCAGCGGGTGCCGGAACGCGCCGACGACCCCCGCGCCGCCTCGGTGATCCACGATCCGCTCACCGGTGAACTCCGCCGCGACGACGGCCTCGACGGCGTGCTCGTGCACCGCACCGGGCGCAGCGGCCAGCGGGTCGCCGTCGCCGTCGCGCACCGGGTCGAGGCACCCGACGAGGTCGCCACCGACACCGAACTGACCGCCGACCGGTTCCGGCTGGCGCTGTCCGGTCCGGTACGCCCCGGCGACCGCATCCGGGTCACCCGGTTCGCCGCGTACGAGTGCGCCGACGTCGACGGCACCCCGGCCGGTGAGCTGGCCGACCTGGTCGTCGCGGAGGCGGACACGGCCCGGAGCGACGGGTTCGACGCACTGCTCGCCGAGCAGCGCGCCGCGCTGGACGCCGCCTGGGCCACCGCCGACGTCGAGCTGGACGGCGACCCCGAGCTGCAGCTCGCGGTGCGGTTCTCGGTGTTCCACCTGCTCCAGTCCGGCCGCGCCGACGGCGACCGGACCATCCCGGCCAAGGGGCTGACCGGCAACGGCTACGACGGGCACGTGCTCTGGGACACCGAGGGCTACGTGCTGCCGGTGCTGACGTACCTGGCGCCGGAGCTGGCCCGCTCGGCGCTGCGCTGGCGGCACGCCCACCTGCCCGAGGCCCGGGACCGTGCGGCGGAGCTGCGCCTGACCGGCGCCACCTACCCGTGGCGGACGCTCAGCGGCCGGGAGTGCTCCGGCTACTGGCCTGCGGGCAGCGCGGGCCAGCACGTCAACGCGGACATCGCCGACGCGGTGCTGCGGTACGTGGCGACCACCGGTGACACCGCGTTCCTCGCCGAGTGCGGCGCCGAGGTGCTGATCGAGACCGCCCGGCTGTGGCACGGATACGGCCACTTCGACGACGGCGGCGCGTTCCACCTGACCGGCGTCACCGGCCCGGACGAGTACTCCGCGCTGGTCGACGACAACGTCTTCACCAACCTGATGGCCCGGCGCAACCTGCGCGGCGCCGCCGACGCCGCGGCACAGTGCCCGGAGGTGGCCGCGCGGCTCGGCGTCGACGCCGCCGAGGTGGCCGGCTGGCGGGCCGCCGCCGACGCGATGTCCGTCCCGTACGACGGCAAGCGCGGCGTGCACGAGCAGTCGGCCGGATTCACCGCGCAGCCGGAGTGGGACTTCGCCGGCACCGGCGAGGACGACTACCCGCTGCTGCTGCACTTCCCCTATCAGGAGCTGTACCGCAAGCAGGTGGCCAAGCAGGCCGACCTGGTGCTGGCCATGCTGCGCTGCCCGGGGGAGTTCACCGCCGAGGAGAAGACGCGCAACGTCGCCTACTACGAGGCGCGGACCGTCCGGGACTCGTCGCTGTCGGCGTCCGCGCAGGCGATCCTCGCCGCCGAGGTCGGGCACCTCGACCTGGCGTACGACCTGTTCGCCGAGACGGCGCTCCAGGACCTCGCGGACCTCGGCGACAAGACCGCCGACGGGCTGCACCTGGCGTCCCTGGCCGGCGCCTGGCTGGTGGTGGCGCAGGGCTTCGGCGGGCTGCGCGACGACCGGGGCGTGCTCGCGTTCGAGCCGCGCCTGCCCCGGCCGATCACCCGGCTGGTGTTCCACCTGCGCCGGCACGGGCACCGGCTACGGGTCACGCTCACCGGGCGGGAGGCCCGCTACGAGCTGCCGGACGCCGGGCCGGGCGACGCGGTGGAGCTGTGGCACCACGGCGAACAGCTCCGGGTCACCGGCGACGGGCCGGTCACCCGGCCGATGCCGCCGGTGCCCGATCCCGGCCCCGAGCCGCAGGCCCCGCCCGGCCGCCGTCCGGAACGGCGCGCTCAGGAAACAGCCGGCGGCGACGACTGAACCGGCAGGCCGGACATCCGGGCGACGACCTCCTCCAGCGCCTCGAACGCGTACGCCCAGTTGTGGCACTTGAAGCTGCGCAGCCCGGTGATCGGGGTGCGGCAGTCGGCACAGTGGACACCGGGGATCGCGTCCGGCACCTCGGTGTTCACGTACTTGCGCTCGCCGAGGATCACCCGCGCGATCATCGTGTGGTCGTGCACGCCGTGCAGCGCGGACGCGACGATGTCGTACCAGGTGACCCGCCGCCCGCACTTCGGGCAGTCCGGCTCGTCGCCGCTGACCCACAGCGGCGCGCCGATGCTGCGCGCCGGCATGTTCAGCAGCTTCTCCAGCCGTCGCACGTCCGCCTCCGGGGTGGTCCACCGGTGCCGCCCGGGCAGTGACGCGGGCGAGTCGTAGACGGCGCGGAACACCACCGGCTCGACCTCCACGGTCTCCCGTCCACCTGTCATCGGTACCTCCTCGCGCCGGTGTGTCCCACCGTCGTACCAGGTGGAGGCCGGGATCGGCCGGATCGTCGACACGACGGGTCAGCGGTGTGTCGCCCAGAGTGCTAGACATCGAGGGGTGACGGAGGCTGAGAACCGACCCAATGTCGCCCGCATGTACGACTACTACCTCGGCGGCTGCCACAACTTCGCCGCCGACCGGGCCGCCGCCGAGGAGATCCTGAAGATCTTTCCGGACACCGGCGTCGCCGCGCAGAGCAACCGCGCGTTCCTGCGCCGGGTCGTGCGCTGGGCGGCCGAGCAGGGCGTACGCCAGTTCCTCGACATCGGCGCCGGCCTGCCGACCCAGGGCAACGTGCACGAGGTGGTCCGCGCGATCCGCCCCGACGCCCGGGTGGTCTACGTCGACCACGACGAGGTCGCGGTCGCGTACGCCCGGCGGTTGCTGCCCACCGACGGCCGCACCGTGGTGCTCCAGGGCGACCTGCGGCGTCCCGGCGAGCTGCTGGCCGACCCGACGCTGCGGGCCACCATCGACCTGAGTGAGCCGGTCGCGGTGCTGCTGCTCGCGGTGCTGCACTTCGTGCCGGACGCCGACGACCCGTACGCGGCGGTGGCGAAGCTGCGCGACGCCACGGTGCCGGGCAGTGTGCTCGCGCTGTCCCACCTCACCCTGGACGGCCTGCCGACGCTGCCCACCGAGCAGGGCACGGCGATCTACCGCCGCAGCAGCTCCCCGCTGGTGCCGCGCAGCCGCGACGAGGTGGCCCGCTTCCTCGACGGATACGAGCCGGTCGAACCGGGCCTGGTCAAGGTGGCGGACTGGCGGCCCGACGGGGAACCGCAGGCCGCGGTGTCGCACGGGTACGGCGGGGTGGGCGTCCGCCGCTGACCCGTCGTCGTCAGTCCAGGCCGCCGTGCGCGGCCCACAGCGCGGCGGCCCGGTCGGCCGCCGCCGCCACGAGCGCGGCCAGCTCCGGCCGGTCGGGTACCCGGAACGACACGTACGCGCCGCGTCCGCCCGCCGTGGGCCGGCCGTACGCCTTCGCGGCGAGGCGCCCGTCCGGCAGCAGCCGGATGTTGAGCGTGGTCAGCGTGAACTCCTCGCCGCGCCGGGTGTCGGTCCAGCGCAACTCCTCCGGCACCGTCACGTTGATGGCGAGGGCGCTGACGTCGGGGGAGGCGGGGCTGCTCATCCGGCGATCGTCGCACGATCGCGTGCTCACCGGCGCAGCGTGGTCTCCCGGGTCATGTGGGACAGCTTCTCCGGGTTGCGCACCGCGTAGAGCCCGCTGATCAGGCCGTCGTCGAGGCGTACCGCGACGACGGTGTCCAGCTCGCCGTCGAGGCGTACCAGCAGCGCCGGGTAGCCGTTGACCTGCGCCGGCTCGATCGACGCCACGGCGGCGACCCGGCGCCAGCCGCCCGCGAGCAGCCGGGCCACCTTGTCTCCGCCGGTGACCGGCCGGGCGATCGCCTGCTTGATCCCGCCGCCGTCGCCGACGAGCACCGCGTCCGCCGACAGGACGCGGAGCAGCCCGTCCAGGTCACCGGTCTCGACCGCCCGCCGGAACGCGTCCAAGGCGTTGCGGGCCTCGGCCGCCGGGACCGTACGCCGGGGGCGGCGCGCCGCCACGTGGGCCCGCGCCCGGTGCGCAATCTGCCGCACGGCGACGGGACTCCGCTCGACCGTCTCGGCGATCTCGTCGTAGCCGACGTCGAACACCTCCCGCAGCACGAACACGGCCCGCTCGGTCGGCGTCAGCGTCTCCAGCACCAGCAGCATCGCCATCGACACGCTCTCCGCGAGCGCCACGTCGTCGGCCACGTCGGGCGCGGTGAGCAGCGGCTCGGGCAGCCACGAGCCGACGTACGACTCCTTGCGCCGGCCCAGCGTGCGCAGCCGGGACAGCGCCTGCCGGGTGGTGATCCGGACCAGGTAGGCGCGGCGGTCCCGAATCTCGTCGAGGTCCACGCCGGCCCAGCGCAGCCAGGTCTCCTGCACCACGTCCTCCGCGTCGGCGGCGGAGCCGAGCATCTCGTACGCGACTGTGAAGAGCAGGTTCCGGTGCGCGAGGAAGTCCTCGGTGGCCGGGTCCGCCATGGCTGGCTCCTTCGCTGCTCGGCTGCGTTCCCCACCAGACGCCGGCCACCGCCGCCGTGTGACATCCGGTCGCTGTGGCGGTCCTCACCCGGCGTTGTCGTCACGCCGGACGCGTCCCCGGCATCTCGTGTTCGTCCCACACCCACCCCAGCAGAGAGGGCGCAACCATGCAGACCCGATTCAACCTGTTCGAGAACCCGGTCTCGGCGACGTTCATGAAGCGCTTCGCCGGCGCGGGCCTGATGATCCACCAGTCGTCGCTGCCCCGCACCGTGCAGGAGCTGGTGTCGCTGCGGGCCAGCCAGATCAACGGCTGCGGCTGGTGCATCGACATGCACACCAAGGAGGCGGTGGCCGGGGGCGAGAGCGCAGTCCGGCTGAACCTGGTCGCCGCCTGGCGTGAGTCGACCGTGTTCACCGAGGCCGAGTGCGCGGCGCTGGCGTTCGCCGAGGAGGGCACCCGGCTCGCCGACGCCCACCAGGGCGTGTCCGACGAGACGTGGGAGCAGGTGCGCAAGCACTACGACGACGACCAGGTCGCCGCGCTGGTCTGCCTGCTCGGGCTGATCAACGCGGCGAACCGGTTCGCGGTGCTCGTGCACCAGCGCGGCGGCTCGTACGAGCCGGGCATGTTCGCGGCGGCCATGGGCTGAGCACCGCTGTCACCTCAGGTTCCAGAAGAACGACCGGACGTCGTCGGCGAACAGCTCCGGCACCTCCAGGGCGGCGAAGTGACCACCCCGGTCGAACTCGCTCCACTGCCGGATCGTGTACGTCAGCTCGGCGATCGGCCGTACGGCCCGGGTGATGTCGTGCGCGAACACGGCGACGCCGAGCGGGGGCGGGCAGGGCGCGGGCGGGCCACCGAACGCGCTCTCCCGCACCAGCCGCGCGGACGAAGCGGCAGTGCCGGTGAACCAGTAGACCGAGACGTCGGTGAGGACGCGGTCCACGCTGATGCTGGATCGGGGGTCGGTCCACTCGGTGAACTTCTCCGCGATCCACGCCAACTGCCCGACGGGCGAGTCGTTGAGCGCGTACGACACGGTCTGCGGCCGGCTGGCGTACAGCACCTGATGGGGGTGCCGCTGCGTCTTGAGCCGCATGATCCGGGCGAGCCGGTCCCGGTCCCCGTCGGACAGGCCGGCCTCCCCGGTCCAGCCGGGTGGCGGGGGCGTGGGCAGGTAGTTGAGGTGCACGCCGACGACGTGCTCCGGGTCGATGCCGCCGAGCCGGGTGGAGATGACCGAACCCCAGTCGCCGCCCTGTGCGCCGTACCGCCGGTAGCCGAGCCGCCGCATCAGCTCGGCCCAGGCGCGGGCGACCCGGTCGACGTCCCAGCCGCGTTCCCGGGTCGGGCCGGAGAAACCGAACCCCGGGATCGACGGTACGACCAGGTGGAACTGTTCGGACAGCGGGCCGAGCACGTCGAGGAACTCCACGACCGAGCCGGGCCAGCCGTGCGTGAGGATCAGCGGCAGCGCGTCCGGGTCGGCGGAGCGTACGTGCAGGAAGTGGATGTTCTGCCCGTCGATGGTGGTGGTGAACTGCGGATACCGGTTCAGCTCGGCCTCGGCCTCCCGCCAGTCGTACGCGGTGCGCCAGTGCTCGGCCAGCTCCCGTACCCGGGCCAGCGGGATGCCGTAGTCCCACCCGGCGCCGGGCAGTTCGTCGGGCCAGCGGGTGCGGGCCAGGCGGTCGGCCAGGTCGTCGAGGTCGGCCTGGGGGATGTGGACGCGGAACGGCTCGATCACGGTAGCTCCGATCGTTGGTGTCACTAATGTTGGCGCGACCAACGATAACGCAGATCGTTGGGGACGCCAACGTTTTACGGTTAGGCTGGGCACGTGGAGAACCCGGAGCCGGACCTCGTACCGACCCGTCTGGCCGGCCTGCCGAGCTGGCTGATCACCCAGACCGCCGTACGCGCCGGTCGGCTGGTCGCCGACGGCCTCGCCGCTGTCGACGCGCGGGGTTACCACTTCCGGCTGCTCGCCACGCTCGACGAGTTCGGGCCGGCCAGTCAGGCGGCGCTCGGCCGGCGCAGCGGCATCCACGTCAGTGACGTGGTGGCGGCGCTCAACGAACTCGCCGAGCGGGAGTTCGTCACCCGGAGCCCGGACCCGGCCGACCGGCGGCGCAACGTCGTCACCATCACCGCGGCCGGGCGGCGGCAGTTGCGGCGGCTGGAGAAGCGGCTCGCCGTCGTCCAGGACGACCTGCTCGCGCCGCTGTCGCCGGACGAGCGCGCGGACCTGACCCGGCTCCTGTCGCGAGTGCTGGCCCACCACACCCGCCCGCCCGCCTGACCGCAACCTTCCGGCGCGATTCTCGCCCACGCCCTACCATTATCGTTCTCGATAGTGATAACGTCTGTGGCGTGACGACGTCGATGGAGCGGTGGGCGGAGACCGCACTGCACCCGGTGCGGATCCGCATCCTGCGCGCGGCCGCGGGTGCCCGGGTGACCACTCACGACCTGGTCGAGCTGCTGCCCGACGTCCCGCAGGCCACGCTCTACCGGCACCTGGCGACGCTCGTGAAGACCGGGATGCTCGACGTGGTGGAGGAGCGCAAGGTCCGCGGCGCCGTCGAGCGGGTGTACGCGCTGCCCGCGCACGGCGCCGCGCTGGACCCGGCGGCCCTGGCGGCGGCGACGCCGGAGGACCACGCGCGCTACTTCACCGCGTTCGTGTCGAGCCTGCTGTCCGAGTTCTCCCGCTACCTGGCGCGGGACTCCGTCGACTTCGTCGCCGACGGCGTCGGATACCAGCAGCTCGTACTGCACCTGACCGACGCCGAGCTGCACGAGTTCGCGGCCGGGCTCAACGCGCTGGTCGGCCCGTTGCTCGCCAGAGGGCCCGGCGACGGACGGATCCCCCGGCTGCTGGCGACCATCCTGATGCCCGCCGACCGCCAGGCGACCCCCGGCGACACGCACACATCAGCGCACGACTCCGACACGACGAAGGGCGACGACTGATGGCCTCCGTAATCCTCGACGGCGATGTGATCGACATCCGGTTCACCGGATGGGAACGGATGTGGGTCGGGCGGGAGCGGTTCGCGCTGCGCCTGGCCGCCGTGCGGCACGCCGCACCGGTGGACGAGCCGATCCGGCTGGCCCGTGGCGCCCGGCGCGGGTACGCGGTGTCCGGCTTCGCCAAGATCGGCGTCTGGGGCATCTTCGGCGGCCCCCGGCAGCTCGTGGCGGCCCGGCGGGGTCAGCCCGGCCTGCACCTGGTGCTGGACCGCGTGGCGGCCGGCGGAGAGTTCGACGAGGTCGTCGTCTCCGACCCGGCCGCAGCGGGCCTCGCCGAGACGATCGGGCGCGCGACGAGGAGCCGGCCATGACCGGCAACCACCTGTCGATCGAGGCGTCGGGCCTGACCAAACGCTACGGCGACGTCACCGCCGTACACGATCTGACCTTCACCGTGCGGCCCGGCGCGGTCACCGGCTTCCTCGGCCCGAACGGCGCCGGCAAGACCACCACGCTGCGCATGCTGACCGGACTGGTGACGCCGACCAGCGGCACCGCCACGATCGGCGGACAGCCCTACGGCCGGCTGCCCCAGCCGTCGCGGACCGTCGGCGCCGTGTTCGACGGCAACGCGTTCCACCCCGGCCACACCGCCCGTGACCACCTGCGCCTCTACGCCGCGATGGCCGGCTGCCCGGACAGCCGCGTCGCGGAGCTGCTGGACCTGCTCGGCCTCGCGCACGCCGCCGACCGTCGTACCCGGGGGTTCTCCACCGGCATGCGCCAACGGCTCAGCCTCGCCACGGCGCTGCTCGGCGATCCTCGCGTCCTGCTGCTCGACGAACCGTCGAACGGCCTGGACCCGGAAGGCATGTCGTGGCTGCGCGGCCTGCTGCGCCGGCTCGCCGACGAGGGCCGCACAGTGCTGGTCTCCAGCCACGTCCTGCACGAGGTCCAGCAGATGGTGGACGACGTGGTGGTGATCCGGCGCGGCGAACTCGTCGCAGCCGGGCCGTGGTCCCGGCTCACCGGCCCGCCGACGGTGCTCGTCACCTCGCCGGACGCGGACGCCCTGGCCACCGCACTGACGGCCGCCGCCGGGTCCGTCGAGGCCGCCGGGCCCGGCCGCCTGCGGGTACGCGGACTGGACGCGCCACGCGTCGCCGACCTCGCCGCGGACCACCGTCTGCGGATCCACGAGCTGGTCACCGAGACCACAAGCCTCGAACAGCTCTTCCTCGACCTGACCACCGACCCGGCGGAGGCCCGATGAACCTGCTCAGAGCGGAACTACGCCGGGTGCTGGCGACCCGGATGTGGGGCGGGCTGCTGCTCACCGCCGTCGCGCTCGGCGGCGGCCTGGTCGGGCTGATGGCGCTCGTCGGACCGGAGAACTTCGACCCGCCGATGCCCGGACTGCACACCGAGGAGGGCCTGCGGTCGATCCTCGGCATCCTCGGCTTCACCGCCTTCGTGCCGGCCGCCGCCGGCGCCCTCGCGGCCACGTCGGAATACCGGCACGGCACCGCCGCCGTCACGTTCCTGTTCGCGCCGCGCCGAGGGCGGGTGCTCGCCGCCAAACTCGCCACCCACGCGATCGTCGGCCTCGGCTACGGGATCGCCCTGGCCGGCTCCGCCGCGGCGGCCCTGTTCGCGGTCGCCGCCGCGCGTGGCGTGTCGCTTGGCCTGCCCGTTCCCACAGTGCTGGCGCTGCTCGGCCGCATCGGCGTCGCGATGGCGGTCTACCTGCTCGTCGGCACCGGGGTGGGCGCGCTGCTCCGCAACCAGGTCGCGGCCGTGTGCGTCGTGGTCGGCTACCTGTACCTGGCCGAGCCCGTCCTGATGATGATCCCCGGCGTCAACGCGATCTACCCGCTCCTGCCCGGCGGAGCCACCGCCGCGCTCACCGACTTCACCTACGTCGCCGACGCGATGTCCGCGCAGCTCGGCAGCGACGCCGTCGCACTCCTGCCACCGGCGGCGGGCGCCCTGCTGCTGACCGGGTACGCGGTCGCCGCCGCCGCGATCGCCGTGGTCGTGCCGATGCGCCGCGACATCACCTGAGCGTCGCCGCTTCGTCGCCGTCCGGCGTATCAGGGCTGGCGCCGGCCGAAGACGATTCGTACTCTGGTCCTCCGACGCTCAGGGGCGACGGTGGGGGAGGGTCGACGCTGCATGGACCCGGTCCTCGCCGGTCTGCCGACCGACCGCGTCGTCGCCCTGCCCGGCGCGGACATCGACGCGGTCGCCATGACGCTCGCCCGCGACCACGCGGAGCTGGCCGCCGTCGTGCACCGCCCGGCCTCGGCGTACGCCATGCCCGCGGACTTCGTGCACGCCGCGCTGGACCGGCTCGAACAGGTCGCCGTCGAGCTGCTGCCTGCCTGGCTGCCCGAGGCCGCGCACGACGTCCGCCCGGACACCTCCGGACTCGCCGCCGTGCGGGCCGCGGCCGGCGCGCGTTCGCGCCGGGACCGCTACCCCGGCTCGTTCCTGACCGACCTGGCCGTCTTCGCGGTGAGCGGGCGACGGCCGAGTGCCACGACGCTCCCGTTGCGCGCCCGGGCCGCCGCGCTGGCGCGTCTCGTCGCCGACGCCTTCGAGCGGCGGAAGGTGGTGCTGGTCGTCCAGCCGGTCCACGGCGACGGCGCGGTGGTCGCGGCCGGGGGCGCGTGGCTCGTGCAGCACGGCGGCCCGCCGGTCTGGCTGGCCGGAGCCGGCGCGGCCGGGCTGGAGGGGGTTCCGGCGTTCCCCGTCGCGCCGCCGGCCGGACCCGCCGGGTACGCGCCGGTGGCGGGCCGGCCGCATCCGGGCAGCGACGCCGAGAAGCGCCTGGAGGCGGCGCTGGCCGCGCAGAGCTGGTCGGCCGGGCGGAGATGGAACCAGAACTACCAGTCGCACCGCCTTTCCGCGCCGGTACGCCTGGATCTAGTGTGGCCGGACGAGCGGTGCGTGGTGGAGATCGACGGCCCGGAGCACTGCCGCCCGGTCCGCTTCGAGGCCGACCGGCAACGTGACGTCCAGCTGCAACTGGACGGCTACGCCGTCCTGCGTTTCACCAACGCCCGAGTAATTCACGACGTCGGCACCGTGGTCACGCAGATCGGCACCTATCTGCGAGCACGTCGCCGAGACCTGGCGGAAGGACGGCACCATGGCCGGCGATGACCTGACCGCATCCGAGAGCGCGATCCTCGTCGTGCTCATGGCCGAGGCGCGGGAGGTGCTGAGCACCGAACTGCGGGACCGCTACGGCCTGGTCGTACGCAAGCCGCAGCGCGACAAGCTCACCCGCCTGCACTACGTCGCCAGCCGCAAGAGCGGGCCGACGTACGCCCTGCAACTGGACGACAAGGGCTGGGTACGGATGCAGAGCGACCTGGACTTCGCGCTGCGGGGCGCGAGTGCGCTCGGTGCCGCGCTCACCGCTCTGCAGGTGAGCCTGCGTGACCGTGTCCTGGCGCGCAGCGGCTGCGCGACGCTCGCCGAACTGTTCGCGCTCACCGACGTGCGCGCGCCCGCCGCCGAGCCGGCCGGGTCGCTGGAGGCGCGTGTGGTCGCCGCGTACCGGGCGCTCGCCGACGAGCCGGGCGCCTGGGTGAGCCTGCGGCGGCTGCGGCCGTTCTTCGCCGACGTGCCGCGCGACCACCTGGACGAGGCCCTGCGGCGGCTCAGCCGGTCCGAGGGCGTCACCATCGCGCCGGAGTCGAACCAGAAGACGCTCACCGGGGCCGACACCGCTGCCGCACTCCGCCTCGGCGGCCAGGAGAACCACCTGCTGGCGATCGGCGTGTGATGAACGAGGCGGAACGGAACGCGCTGGCAGCCCTGCGGTTCGACTGGGCGCCGGTGCCCGACGACGTGTGGCGCCCGCTGCCCTTCCACGTCGACGGCCTGCATGTACCCGTCGTCCGGGACGTCCTCGCCGGGGTGGACGAGGCCGCGTCGAACCCGCACGGCAGCCCGCTCGGCCTGGTCGTCCAGGGCCAGCGCGGATCCGGCAAGACCCACCTGCTGGGCGTCGTCCGCCAGCAGGTGCAGGAGCGCGGCGGCTACTTCTTCCTGGTCGGCCTGCTCGACGCCGGTGGCTTCTGGGACGGCGTGCTCGCCGCGATGCTCGACGGCCTGTCCCGTCCGGTGCCCGGCAGTCGCGAGACGCAGCTCAAACTGCTGCTGCGGCGGCTGTCCGCGATGGTGGGGGCACCACGCACGGCGCGCCGGGCCGTCATGGGCGACACCGAACTGACCAGGGCGGCGCTCGACGCCTTCCTGGAAGGGCTCGGGGACTTCGACAGGCACGCGGCCCGCACCTGCCAGGAGACGGCGCGCGCGCTCGCGCTCAGCGCCTCCGAGGACATCTCCCACCGCGACGTGGCGGAGAACTACTTCCTCTCCGGTGAGGAGATGGTCGCCGGGGAACGCGCGGCCTGGGGCATGCGCCGGGTTCCGCGCCCGGCCCAGCAGATCGTGCAGGACCTGTCCTGGCTGCTCGCCCTCACCGGTCCGTCGGTCGTGGCGATCGACCAGATCGACACGCTCATCGCCCAGTTGGCGATCCAGAGCGATCCGGCCCTGGCCGGTGCCGCCGCCATGAGTCCCGAACAGGCGCTGATGCTGGCCCGGATGGCGGACGGCCTGATGGCGTTGCGGCAGACGACGCGGCGCACGCTCACCGTGCTCGCCTGCATCCCGAACTCGTGGACCGTCATCAAGTCCGCCGCGGCCGACACGGTGGCCGACCGGTTCCGCGAAGCCTCGCCTCTGCGCCGGATCGACGACGCCGACCTGGCCCGGGCGATCATCGAGAAGCGGTTCACCCTCCGCTACCGGGAGGCGGGTTTCGTGCCGCCGTACCCGTCGTGGCCGGTGTCCCCGCGCGCCTTCGCCGAGGCCGGTGCGTTCACCCCGCGCCAACTGCTCATCGAGATCGACCGGCACATCCGCGAGTGCATCGCCGACGACCAGGTCCGGGAGATGACCACGCTCGGCGAGCCGCCCACGGCCGAGCCGCGCGCGCCCCGGCCCGCCCCGGTGAGCGCCACCGGCGAGGAGATGGACCGGTACGACGCCCGGTTCGCCGAGCTGCGGGAGGCCGCCGACGTCACCGGCCCGCTCCGGCGCGCGTCCGAGGACGAGGCGATGCCGCCGCTGCTCGCCGCCGGGCTCACCGCCTGGATCCTGGAGCGGGGCGACGCGGGCGAGGCGTTCAGCGTCGACCCGCCGCCGAGCACCGACCCGCCGCTGCACGCCCGGCTGCGGCTCACGCTCGACGAGCGCACCGAGGACCAGGTGCACTGGTGTTTCCGGGCGATCGGCGACGACCACCACGGCAACGCGGCGCTGGCCCGGCTCCGCAAGGCGAGCGTGGCCGCCGCCCTCGACACCGGATCGGGCCGACGGAAGCTGTTCCTGCTGCGCAACCGCGCCTGGTCGGCGAGCGCGGCCACCCGCAAGGCGGTCGGCGCGTTCACCGAGGCGGGCGGTCAGACGCTCGGCCTCGACGACGAGGACGTGCGCATCCTGTCCGCGCTGCGGGTCATGCTCGCCGAGGCCACCATGGACCTTCAGGGCTGGCTGGCCGAGCGCCGGCCGACCCGGGAGCTGAAGTTCCTCCAGCACGCGCTGGCCGATGTGGACCGCTGGACCATCGACGCCGGACCGCCGCCGGAACCCGCCGAGCCGGCGCCGCCCGCCACCGCTGCCACCGGCCCGGCCGATCCCTCCTTCGTCGTCGGGCACGGGTACGACGACCGGGAACCGGTGCCGCTGGCGCTGGAGGCGCTGCGCAAGCACACCACGATCTTCGCCGGGTCCGGCTCCGGCAAGACCGTCCTCATCCGCCGCATCGTCGAGGAGTGCGCGCTGGCGGGCGTCTCGGCCATCGTGCTCGACCCCAACAACGACCTCGCCCGCCTCGGCGAGGGATGGCCCGAGCCGCCGGCGCAGTGGCGACCGGGTGACGCGGACCGGGCCCGGGACTACCTCGCGCACACCGACGTCGTCGTCTGGACGCCGCGCCGCAACTCGGGCCGTCCGTTGAGCTTCCAGCCGCTGCCCGACTTCACCGGCGTACGCGACGACCCGGACGAGTTCGCCGAGGCCGTCGAGGCGGCCGTCGCGTCGCTCGCGCCGCGCGCCATGGTGACCGGCCGGGCCACCCGGGCGCACCTCGGGCTGGCCGTGCTGCGCAAGGCCGTCGAGCACTACGGCCGACGCGGCGGCTCGCGGTTGCAGGGCCTCGTCGACACGCTCGCCGACCTGCCGGACGGGATCATCGACCTGGACGACGCCGACAAGATCGGCCTCAGCCTGGCGCAGACCCTGACCGCCGCCATGGTGAACGACCCGCTGTTCGGCGGCGAGGGCACGCCGATGGACCCCGGCGTGCTCCTCACCCCCGCACCCGGCAAGCGGGCCCGCGTCTCCGTGGTCAGCCTGGTGGGCCTGCCGTCCGACGACGTACGGCAGAGCTTCGTCAACCAGCTCCAGATGGCGTTGTTCGCCTGGATCAAGAAGAACCCGGCCGGTGACCGCCCGCTGCTCGGGCTGCTCATCATGGACGAGGCGCAGACGTTCGCCCCGTCCGGAGCGATGACCGCGTGCACCCAGAGCACGCTGGCGCTGGCCGCTCAGGCCCGCAAGTACGGACTCGGGCTGATCTTCGCCACCCAGGCGCCGAAAGGGCTGCACAACCGCATCCCCGGCAACGCGGCGACCCAGCTCTACGGTCTGATGAACAGCCCGATCCAGATCGAGGCGGCCCGCGAGATGGCCCGGGCGAAGGGCGGCGACGTGCCGGACATCTCCCGCCTCACGGTGGGCGAGTTCTACCTCGCCGCCGAGGGCGCCGCACCCCGCAAGATCCGCACCCCGCTGTCGCTCACCCACCATCCGCGCAGCCCGCTCACCGTCGAGGAGGTGCTGGACCGGGCACGCGGCGCTCAGGGGCGCAGCACGTAGCGCCCGCGTACCCCGCCCTCGGCCATCGCCCGGTGCGCGTCCGCGGCCCGGTCCAGCGGCAGCACCGCGTGCACCCGGGCCGGCAGTTCACCGGCCGCGGTTCGGGCGAGCAGGTCGGCGAGGCGTACCGCGTCGGCGCGGGTCTCGATCACGCGGACGGTGACGCCGCGCTCGGCGGCCGGCTGCGCGTTGGGCCGCACGCCGACGAACACGCCGCCGTCGCGGACCAGGGCGAGCGCCCGCTCCTGCCACGCGGCCGCGTCGGCGACCGCGTCCCAGCCCGGTTCGGCGGCGGTGGTGAAGTCGGCGCCGAGGCTGCGGACGAACTTCTCGTCCCCGGCCCGCGCCAGGCCGGTCACCCGCCATCCCCGGGCCGGGGCGAGCGCGAGGACGTAGCCGCCGACCGCGCCGGCCGCGCCGGTGACCAGCAGCCGGCCGACGGCGGGCGGCTCGCCGAGCAGATCGACGACCTGCGCCGCGGCCAGGCCGTTGAGCGGCACTGTCGCCGCCGCCGCCAGGTCCAGATCATCGGGTACGACGGCGAGGTCGGCCGCGGGCACGACGAGCTGTTCGGCGTACGTGCCGTAGTCGCGGTCGAACCCGACCACCAGACCGGCGACCCGGGTGCCGGCGGTCAGGTCCACGCCCGGGCCGACGGCGTCGACGGTGCCGGCGAAGTCCCAGCCCAGACCGGTGTGGTGCGGCTGGTCGATCAGCCCGAGCGAGTGGAAGAAGCCGCCCGCCACTCCGAGGTCGACGGGGTTGACCGCCGCCGCGGCGACGGTCACCCGGACCTCGCCGGGCCCCGGCTCGCGCTCCGGGACTTCGACGATCTCGATCGCGTCGGGTCCACCCGGGGTGCGGACGACGGCGGTGCGGAAGGTACGCGTACCCATGGTCGGGTCTCCTTTGTTCTTGAGGGCTGACCTGCTCCACGATGGAGGGGTAACTTTCTTTCGGGAAGTACGCACTTCGGAGTGCGTTGGGTACCCCGGGGTGGGAGGCGCGGACGATGCCGACGCAGACGGCGGCGCAGAAGCGGGCACAGGCGCGGGCCGAGTACGACGCGTTCCTCGCCGGCTGCCCGAGCCGGCAACTCCTGGACCGGATCTCCGACAAGTGGGTGGCGCTGATCCTGGCCGCGCTCGGCCGCGACGGTCCCGATCACAATGTCGAGCCGCAGGTCATGCGCTACTCCGAGCTGTCCCGCCGGCTGGCCGGGGTCAGCCAGAAGATGCTCACCCAGACGTTGCGCTCACTGGAACGCGACGGCCTGGTCACCCGCACCGTGACGCCGAGCGTGCCGGTGACTGTCACCTACGAACTGACCGACCTGGGCCTGTCGCTGCACCGGCTGACGTACGGCATCAAGGTGTGGGCCGAGGCGCACATGGACGAGGTGCACGCCAACCGCGAGCGGTACGACGCCGCGATCGATCGCTGACCGGTCGCGCCAGGATTTTCCGAAACTTTCGGTCCTCGCCGCGGCTCTCGTCGCGCTTCGTTCTCACGGACATCTGTGGACTCCCGCGCTGATCAGCCGGTTGAGTCCATGTTCGCGTTGACATCGACATTGACCGATCGTGCCGTCGCGGATATCTTCCCAGGGAAGTTACCGGTACATCTTCGAAAAGTTTCAGGGCAGTGACGCGGGGGTGGGCGCACCGCCGGCTCCCACCCGCGTCCAGCCGGGCATCGCCAGCGCATCATCGTCCGATATGCAGAGGAGTGTCATGAAACATCTACCGAGGCGCAGCCACCGCGTGGTGCTGGCCGCCGTCACCAGCGCGCTGGCACTTGCCGGTGCCGCGCTCGTGGTGCCCAGCCTGGCCCAGGCGGCGGCGAGCACGCTCGGTGCCGCCGCGGCACAGTCGGGCCGCTACTTCGGCACCGCCATCGCGGCGAACCGGCTGGGCGACTCCACGTACAGCACCATCGCGGCACGTGAATTCAACATGATCACGGCCGAGAACGAGATGAAGCCGGAAGCGCTGCAGCCCCAGCGGGGCCAGTTCAACTTCTCCTCCGGCGACCAGATCTACAACTGGGCGACCCAGCGCGGTCTCCAGGTCCGCGGCCACACGCTGGCCTGGCACGCGCAGCAGCCCGGCTGGATGCAGAGCCTGAACGGGAGCAACCTGCGTCAGGCCATGATCGACCACATCAACGGCGTGATGGCCCACTACCGGGGCAAGCTCGCCGCGTGGGACGTGGTGAACGAGGCGTTCAACGAGGACGGCAGCCGCCGCAGCTCCAACCTCCAGGGCACCGGCAACGACTGGATCGAGGTCGCGTTCCGCACCGCCCGGGCGGCCGACCCGTCGACCAAGCTCTGCTACAACGACTACAACATCGAGAACTGGTCGTACGGCAAGACGCAGGGCGTCTACAACATGATCCGGGACTTCAAGTCCCGTGGCGTCCCGATCGACTGCGTCGGCCTCCAGACCCACTTCACCGGCGGCAGCTCGCTGCCGGGCAACTTCCAGACCACGCTGCAGAACTTCGCCGCCCTCGGCGTCGACGTGGCGCTGACCGAGGTCGACGTCACCAACTCGTCCACCAGCCAGTACGCCGGGCTGACCCAGGCGTGCCTGAACGTGCCGCGCTGCATCGGCATCACCGTCTGGGGCGTCCGCGACAGCGACTCGTGGCGTTCCAACGAGAACCCGCTGCTGTTCGACGGCAGCGGCAACAAGAAGGCCGCGTACAACTCGGTCCTCAACGCCCTCAACGCCGCCACGCCCAACCCCACGCCGACCGGGACGGCGTCGCCGACCGCCGGACCGACCCCGACCGCCGGGCCGACCACGCCGCCGCCGACCACCGGCGCCAGCCGGATCGTCGGCAACCAGTCCGGCCGGTGCATCGACGTGCCGAACTCCTCGCAGAGCAACGGCACCCGGGTGCAGCTCTACGACTGCCACGGCCAGACCAACCAGCGGTGGACCTACACCTCCAGCCGGCAACTGACCGTGTACGGCACGATGTGCCTGGACGCCGCCGGCTCCGGCAACGGCTCGGCCGTCCAGATCTACAGCTGCAACGGCCAGACGAACCAGCAGTGGAACGTCAACTCCAACGGCACCATCACCGGAGTCCAGTCCGGCCGCTGCCTCGACGTCTGGGGCACCGGTAACGGCCAGCAGGTGCAGATCTACGACTGCAACAGCCAGGCCAACCAGCGGTTCCAGCTCGTCGCGGCGAGCTGACCTCCTCGTACGGAAGGCGCGCGACGGGCGGGCCCGGTCTGAACACGATCGGGTCCGCCCGTCGCGTCTCTGAGCATTAGGCTGGATCGGAGTGTGTGCGGCGGCCGCGCGCGGGGGAGCGGAGACGGCAGTGGTCATCGTGGTCTTCGACGCCGACCGGGAGTGGTACATCCAGGGCCGCGTCTACGCGAACATCATCGAGTCGGTGCCTGCCGGGATGCTCCAGGACGACGACCTGGAGCTGCACATGTGGCCTGCCCGGGCGATGGGCCTGCTGAGGCTGCCGGGCATGGAACCGGACCGAGCCGAGCGAATTGCGGCCGCGCTCGCCGAGGGCGCGGCCCGCCGCCTGCGGACCATCGACCAGAGCGACACCGAGTTGGTCACGTTCTACGAAGGCCTGCGAGAGATCGCCGCCCGGCACGCCTGATTCGTGCCCGCCAGGTCAGGGGACAAGCAACTCCGAGCGGTATTCGGAGGCCAGCGCGGCGGCCCGGTTCCGGCGCTCGGCCTGCTCCTCGTCGGTGAGAGCCGGCGGCGGCGAGGTGGGACCGTCCACCCGATCGCCCACGCGCAGGAAATACTCGTCCTGCCCGGCCGGGGTGCACATGCACAGCAACCGGGCGGGCTGGTCGAACGAGTTGCGGAAGAAGTGCGGCGCGTTCGCCGGGATGTTGATCGTCTCCCCGGCCCGCGCGACGGTCTGCTCGCCCCGGAACGTGAACTCCACCGCCCCGTCGAGCACCGTGAACATCTCCTCGAAGTCGTGCCGGTGCGGAGGCGGCCCACCGCCAGGCGGAACGCGCATGTCGATCAGGCAGTACCGGCCGGCCGTCTGCTCGCCGGTGACCAGGATCGTGTAGGTGCCGCCCGCGATGGCGAGGTGCGCGAGGGCGGGGTCGTCGGGACTGGCGTGGACGAGGGTACGGGTCGGATCGTCGGACGGGATCGCAACGCTGGCCATCGGCTCTCCTCGCTCGCGGGTCTGCTCATGGGGTCTGCGGATCGATACCTCTCATAGCCATCCGGAAAGCCGCTAAACCTGGGTGTCCTGGTGGACCGTCACGCCGTTCGGCGGGCGACCACCGCCAGGGCCATGCCGAAGAACTTCAACGGCGATCGCTCGACCGCGTCGGTCACCGGCCGGATACGACGCCCGAAGCGGGACCGGTCGAACGGCGGCATGATGTAGTCCACCGCTACCGGCTCCAGCCCGGCCCGCCGGAGCCGCGCGGACAAGCCGCGGGCGGTGAAGCAACGGGCATCTGCCAGCCGCCGGTGCAGCGGCACGATCCACGGCAGGAACGGACCCCGCGCGGGCCGGTACCGCTTCCCGCGGATCAGGAACCCATGAGTCTCGAACGGGAACCACCGGTTGGGCGTCGTCAGGGCGAAGCAGCCGCCGGGAACGAGCACGCGATGGACCTGCCGCAGCGCGGCATCGAGGTCGTCGATGTGCTCCACCACCTCGATGGCGGTGACCAGGTCGAAGCTCTCGTCCGGATAGTCCAGCTCGGTAGCGGACAACTCCCGCACGTTGATCTTCCGGGCCGCCGCCGGGTCGTCGGCCAGCCGCTCCCGGAACAGTGCCAACCGATCCTGCTGGATGTCCACGGCCTCGATCTGATCGAACGCGCCGACCAGCCGCATCGTGTACGTGCCGTCCCCGCAGCCGATCTCCAGTAATCGCCGGCCGGTCAGTGATGTGTGCCGGCCCAATGTGCCCAGCCTCTTCGCCACCCCACGCTCGCCGAACGCGCTGCCGTGCCCCAGCCCAAGATTGCGAGTCGTATTCACCATGGTCGCTGACCCTAGCCCTAACGAGCGTTAGCGTGGGGGCACCCGTTTTCCAATGCGATGAACGCCGAGAGGGCGATGCTCGACCGGCAACTCCACATCTGCGATGCTCAACCGCGAGCGCCGGCTCCGGTCGACAACCCGCTCACCATGAATCGTCCACCGCGTCGACCTGCCAGCCGGTTCCTCCGTCACTCGGCCGGTATTCGACCGGTGGTGCCGGAGCGCTGTCGAGCGGTGCCTTGAGGACTCGACTCAGTCCCGGCCACTCCTTCCTCCGCGCCGGATGTACGAACCCTGCTCATCAGGCTGACAGGAGCGGCCAGGATTGCGGCCACGCTTCCAGACGCATGACTATTCGCAGGAGGCTTGCCTCAAACGCGGCCTCATCAAGATCGCCTTCCCGGCGGCGGGACCACAACTCGCTAAGGTCGTCTTCGATGGCACCAAGTTCGACGAGTCGATCGGCGCAGGCGAGGTTTCTCTGACGCGCCTCGGCCGGACTGCCGGAGTTGGTGGTCATCTTGTCGGCGGCCACGGCCAGTGTGCAGCGTGCCTCTGCCGTGATGCCGCGGCCGGCGGTTTCTACTGCCCGCAGGGTTCCTTCGGGCCCTCGAACGATCTCGACGAACAGGCCGAGCAGCCGTGAATTGCGCACGAGCGGTTGGTCCGGCATCGCCCACCTCCATCTGTTCGGTCCCCTGCCGCTTAGGAGAGCACCCCCGACACGGAGGTCGGACTGGCGGTTGGTTCACTGCTGCCCTTCGCTGCTGCGTCTAGCCGCTGTACCGGCCCGGAGCACAACAAAAGCGGCCCCGTAGAGGGTCGCTGAGCTGGAACGGAGTGGGCCGCCAGGGACTCGAACCCTGAATCCCCCTGGTGCCGGTTGGATCATGGCGAACCGGGCGGATCGACGCGCTGAACTGGGCGAACTCTTCCGTTGCCTGACAGCGTTTGACGGCTCTTGTCGGCCTCAGTTGTGCCGGATCTGTGCCCGATGACCTTGCCACAAGGGAAGATGGGCGTGCCCGGTCGCAGGGCTACTTGAAGACGCCGATGATCCCCGTGACCGTGCCGACGATGCCGCTGACCGTTGCGAGCTTGGCTGACGCGCCGGTCCAAATGCCCTTGGACTTCTCCCGCCAGCCGAGAGACCACCAGTCACGCCCGAACTTCTGCCACTTGTGCTGTCTGAGGTGGCATCCCAGCACCAGCCCTGTCGAGTTGTTGCGGCAGAACTCGACCACGCCACCACGCTTGCGATTGATGGCGCCGCAGTACACCGGCGCTTGAAAGAGGACGAAGAGGACCAGGAGGCCGACGAGAACGGCGTAGATTCCCGGCCCGATCGCGTTGTTGCCCAGGGATAGGAGAAGCAGCGCTAGAACCGCGTAGCCCCAGTACTGCCACAACTTCGATCTTCCACGCGACGCCATGAGTGCGTACGGTACGTATTCGAGCACAGAACATGAAGGGTTCTTGCCTGTCGGTCTTCCGACGAAGTCACTTCCAGCGGTATTGATCTAGGGTTGGAGCGTAGTCGATCAAACCTGGACGATTGCGCCTCCGACTTGCGGCTACAGTTGGCATGGATGGTCAACGATGGTCACTGCTGGCTCTCGTTCAACGGCCTGGAACCGGCATGATCTTGCGACCGGGCAACGGCATCCGGAAGACGCGAGGGGCCCCTTACACTCACCGCAGCGGCCGAACATCATCAACCAGACCATTCAGCCCTTCAACCAGGGCGGAGTCTGCCGACGCTGATTGCCCTCGGTTGCAGTGGATCTGCGCCCGTTGATCTTGCATCGAGGCAGACTGCCGCCCGGGTCTGCGCCAGTGGCCCCCCGCGCCAGTCAGCCGAACTGCAGCGGACGGCAGGCCCCTTTTGCGCTTCCATTGCCGCTCGCCAAGCTTTACGTTAGGCCAATGACCCCACCTCCTCAGAGGGCAGATCGCCCTGCCTATGGCCTAGCCTCTCTGGAAGAAGGCACCCAGGGCGCGAAATTGAACTTCCGGTTCGATGTCGAGCTAGACGCAGCAGAGTATCAGGAGCTTGAGGATGCACTTAAGCCCGTCCTGCGACTTGGGGTACGCGACATTTTCAAGCTGGTGGCCCGCAACTATGATGAAATAGAGTCGCTGAACACGTACTATTTGAGATTGTTCGGTTTACCTCGGGAGCGTGGGCGCATCCCACCCCGCGATGCGGCGATCGGGTTCATGAATGCCTGCATTAACTGGCTGAACGTTGTCCGACTGTTCCTCGACCATGAAGAAACGTGGCTAAAACGAACATTCGGTGAAACCTCCACCCACTTCACCGACTTCAAGTCGGCGTGCAGTCGCGCGTTTGACTCCTCCACTGCATATCGCTTTCTCTACAAGCTCAGGAACTATGCGACCCACTGCGGCCTACCCATAAGCAGCGTAAATCTTGATGCGCCCACGGAAGAGGAGCGAGCGGCCGGATTGCACCAACGGATTTCTTTCCGCCTCAACCGGGACGATCTGTTGCGCGATTTCAACTGGGGCCCGAAGGTTCGAGCCGACTTGGCCGCAATGGAGCCGGCCTTTGAACTACTTCCGTTGATTAGTCAGGCCATGCCTCACCTCGACGACATCCTGCAAACCACCGTTGCAACTGACGTGAGGGAGTGCCTTCAAACGCTTCCAGTTATTCGGCGATACCTCGATCGAATGACCGCTGCGGCTCAGCCGTGCCTTCTGCGTCTAACGCCGAACGACCTGGGAGGTTATCAAATAACGCCCATGCCGCTACCAATGGATAGCATCGTCAAGCTTGAGGCGGTAGATCCGACAGGCGACCTGCTTGCTCCATTCCGGCGCACTGGTGAATTCGTTAGGACTGGCCCACCCGCCATTTCACCTGAGGGCCGGTATCGAATGAAGCGCGGATCCTTGGTGCTCAGCGCGCATCTGCACGAAGGCGGCCCTTCGCCAGCATTCTTCGATACGGTAAATCAACTGATAGATGAAGACGGGGATATTGAGCCAGTACTGACTGGGACGATCAACCTAGGAGTGACCTTGCTCCACCTGGCGTCGATGGCAACAAACACGACTCCGCAATCAATCCTTGCCTCGTTCGGGGAAGGCGACGAAGATCGAGCGAGACATCAGCCGTAAGGTTGCCCCTTACCCCCCAGAGATCGGCGATGCAGTCCGGTTGGGAGCGCACCGCCGATCAAGGGTCTGACGACGGTCAGATAGGTTTCGCTCCGTGTCGTCGGTTGCTGCACTTCTTTGCTATACCACCTGGCCAGACGGCGGCACGGGCGGGCCAAGCGCCGCTTGGTCGGAGGCTAGTGGAACTGGCTCATCTGCCGGGCGGCTCGTTCCAGCCGCTCCACCAGGTGCGGCAACGTCTCGGCGACATGTGCGGCGGCACGGACGCTCCGGTCGAAGCTGCCGGCCTCGAAGGTTTCGGCGGCGTAGGCAACAGCGCGAGCACTGCGATCGAAGGTATCCGTTCCTAGCGCTTCGGCCGCGTAGGCAAGTGCTCGGGCGGTCTGGCCGCTCACGCCGTCCCCCGCTGCCGACATGGTCGCGATGATGCCCTTCAGTTCCGTGACGGTCTCAGCGTTCGCCACACCGGTCTCCTCCAGCCGTTTCGTCACGGCCTCAAGCCGCTCCAGCGGGGGTTCAGCAAGTTCCGTCAGCAGTTTGCCGAGCGATTCAGCGTCGGGCACACGCAACCTGGCCAGCACCGCGCCTGCCTCGCCCTCATGGCGAGCCTTCCAGGACTTCAGCACCTCGGGTGTGTACCGGCTCTCGTCGCCGTCTACCTCCTTGTGATGCGCGAGGCAGAGCAGGAGCAGGTTGGCAAACGAGTCACGTTCGTCCGCCGGCATCTCTCCCTGGAAACGGGCGGCTTTTGGCTTCACACCGTAGATGTGCGCCACCTGCGAGTTCTTTTGATACACGCCTGGTCTTACCTCCAGGACGACCGGCATTGGACAGTTCGGGGCGTAGCACTGGCCGTTGCTGACAGTCCAGAGTGCGGCAAGCATCGCCGGAGGGAGGTTCCCTCGCTCGCCAGCGCCCTCGGCGCGAGGCTTGGGTGTCGTCATCACCGCCACACCATGTCATCAACATGCGACAGAGCGCTACCGTCCCGCGGGTGAGAACCGAACGCCTGCCATGCCCCGCGCCTGACGACTCACCTTCCCTTGAGCCCTAGCCATCCCGTCGGCCTTCGTCCGCACGACGTGGAGCGGGTGGGGCCTGCCCGGTCAAGGTGGAGCACCCAACTGTCTGAACGACCTTGACCGGGCAGGCCCCACCCGCTCGGCTTTGCCCGGACGGAGATTGTCGGGATGGCGCCCCCATCCCAGAGCGCCCGAGCGCCCCGCCGGAGGCACTGCCCGTGTCTCGACCAACTCGAAGCCCTGGAACTGCCATCGATCATGGCGGCCCGGGGCTTCTTCGTATGTCGCGCCGCCGGCGGGCTATCACCGTCGCGCTGGCGGCCGAAGGCCAGAGGCGCGGCGGCGGGCCATCGGCCCGGCCCAGGTTCGGCGGCGCGAGCGGCCTGCGAAGCGGGCCGCCTTGATCCCGTACAGAAAGTTTTCACAGAGCTCCCACCGGCCAGGCGACCCAACAACTTGGTGCAGCAACACATAGCCCGGCACCTGAAGGGCAACAGCGCAATGAGCCTACGGGCACCTCAGTACGCCAGCGGGACTCGCGGATCTGTCAACGGGGCGACATCCTCTCGCATCCCCACCGCTCTACGCGAGTTGGTCCGCCGGAAAAAACTATACCGATCTCTAGTCTCGCGCCCGCCCTTCTTCGTCTGCCAACCTAAATTCGTCATTCATCTTGATTACTAGGGCGACGATCAACCTCAGCGCGATAATGTACGTGCGGAAGTGCGCTAGCTCGCCCTCGCCGTTCGCCTGCGACCCGTGAAGGTACTTGTTTCGCAGTTCCGGACCATTATCGAAATCAACCTTGTTCAGGAAGTAGTTATAGTAACTGGCTTCCGCTGGGGTCAAGAGAGACGAACGTCGAGTCATCCAGCCCCGCGCCACCATTGAATCAGCCTCCGCCCGTCCTCGATTCGAGAGGTGGTAGTAACTACACGCTTGAGTCTTAAACAACGACCTCAGAATCAGAAACTGCTCTGGATTGGCAAACTGCACGCGCGTTCCGGTGTCCTCAAGGACGCCAAGCGTGATCAAATGGTCTACCACTGGCCTCTGGTAGTTCGCAAAGTCGCTGTAAGTAACCTCGTTATGGATAATGAGCTCGGCAGTGCTCTCCGCGTTCAGTACGTCGTTGATGTAAGTCAGCCCGGACTGATCGGAGAAGATTGTGTGGAGAATGCCAGAAATCTCCTCACCCTCGCCTGCGTAGATGTACTTCCCGGCGAGGAGACTCGGCAGCTCCTTGTACAAAGCAGGGTCGGACGTGATTGCAAGAAGGTCCCGGTCTAGCTCGCCGTTCTCTGCATACAGTGAGAATTGCATGGCGACGCTTTCCATTTCAGCAAAGAGGTGTCTAGCCTTCTGAAGGTAGGACGAGCCGCCACCTGAGGGTGTGAATGAAAAGTTTAAGGCACCGAACTCTTCAGGGAGATATTCCTGGAAGAACCACGCGATGACTGCTTCCAGGTCTATGCCTTTAGATGCCAGGTAGTGATGATAGAAGCGTGTCTGCAGCAGAGAGATCATGTCTGCGGTGTGAAACGCTACGCCGACGCGGTATGCTCGCCGACCTGCGGTCGCGAGAACCCGCTCAAGGACGCCCAGGTCCGCCGGGTAAGCAGGGAATATCAGCAGGACGGAGAGATCGGCGAAGCCGAAGAGGTGTTGGAAATTGTTGAGGATGCTGGGTTCGTCTAGAGTATCGTCGAGCCAATTCCGGCCATACGTGAAGGTTGCTACCATCCCATCCATCTCTACCTTCACCGGATCATCTTGAGTGTCAGATAGGCGGACTTCACAGCCAGTATTAATGCCTGCGTTGGTACGGAAAAACTCTTCTGTCATTTGTTCTTTACGCCGCTTTGCCCGCAACTTGAGCTTGGCGTCAACACCCGTCTGACTGCGAACAGGGGCGGTCTCAATTAGCTCGATGTAGTTCAAGTTCGCATCAGCGCTATCGACATAGCCTTCCAACAACTTACGCGCATCGGCAGGCGTCAAGGTTCCAGGAAGATAGATTTCGTTGATGTAATCCCCATGGAAATGCTTTCGTATCAAATGTTCAGCGTTGCGCACGTCCGAGACAAGCGTGTCGCGTAGCTGGGTATCGTACGCGCGCACAAGCCTCTTGTTCGCAAGCATTGTGCGGAGTTTGACACCTGTGGCGTTAAGCGCGGAGAGCATGGCCGCCGAGTCGCAGCGCTCGAAGGCCCCGCTTCTAGCCAAAAGCTCAAGCAGATCAGCGTGATAGTCGTAGTCGACCCCTGCGATGCGCTCACGAATGTTTATATTATTGATGTTAGCAAATCCTCGCGCAACGATGCTTCGAATAGCCGATGCGTGCGCCTTGGCCCGAACGCGTTGCGCGTCGGTATACTCCGTTGGGAATAGCCCAGCTTCGACGAACTGCTGAACATTGTGCAACTCGATGAGGTCCGCAGCGTGCGTCGGGAGGGCCTCAGGGTCGAACCGCTCAACGATTTCGATGGCGCGACCACGCTGCAACGGCATCGCCAGGTCGGTGGGGCCGTAGAATCGAATGCGCCGCATAGTCGAGCCCTCGCCGTCCATTGCCCCTACCGTTCAGGAAGTTTGAGCTAAAGCGCGTCTCCTGCGCCGCCATTGGATGCTCCTTCGAAGAGGATGCTTTCACCTCGACCACTTGTCAATCATGCGAACCGGTTCGCCGGACCGTCGCACATCACCTAGCATGGATTCGTCCTACTCGACCGTCGGCCCCATATCCCGCTCAGCCGTCTCGCAACTCTCGCGCACGTAGGCGGGCCATCTGTGTGTCAAGACCAGAGCGCAGCCCTTACACCGGCCCGGCACATGGCCGTAGCCTGTCACGGTGGACCGTCAAGCTGACCTAGCCGCTCAACTTTCTGAGCAATGCCTCTCCGTGGCTCTTCCCCGTCGGTGGAAGCACGTACAGGCCGTCGGAGTGAAGGCTGAGAGCCTGGGCCGACTCGTCGGCGATGATGCGGAAGTTCTTGCTGCTGCTGGATGGCTTCATGACATCGGCTACGCGCCGAACATCGCTGACACCGGATTCCATGCGCTGGATGGCGCTAGATGGTTACTCCGGCAGGGCTTCCAGCCACGCCTCGCAAGCTTGGTCGCCCATCACTCCTGCGCCTCTTACGAAGCTGAGGAACGGGGGTTGAAGCGTGCTCTCATGGCCGAGTTTCCCCTTGAACAGTCACCGACGTCCGACGCTCTCTGGTTCGCCGACATGACTACAGGGCCTGACGGTCAAGACCTGACCGTAGATGAACGGCTGGCAGAGATCCGCGAGCGATACGGACCGGATGACCTAGTGACGCGCTTCTGGGTGAAGGCGGAAGCGCCGCTGCTGGAAGCCATCCGTCGAACAGAAGAACGCCTGAGGGCCTAGCCGATATACGGCTGCTGCCGCCTCTCGAAGCCGTGGTCGACCCGAAGTCGCATCGACGGGTGGATGGCGAGGTCGTCCAGCTCCTCGCGTGCGACCCACCGCACCTCCGAGGACTCATCGCTCGGGGTCGGCCGACCGGAGAGGTAGCGCCCTCGGAAGCAGATTGAGAACTGCTGCCTCACTTCGCCATCGCTGTACTCGACCACATGATTTGGGTTGGTGTAGATCCCGACGACACCGGTCACCTCGACCTCCACACCGGCCTCCTCGCGCGTCTCGCGGACGGCCGTCTCCGCGATGTACTCCCCGAAATCCTGAGCGCCGCCGGGCAGCGCCCAGAGTCCGTTGTCGGTCCGCTGGATGAGGAGTACCCGACCCAACTCGTCCTGCACGAAGACGGTGACCGCGACAACGATGCTGTTCGGCTTCGGGGCGTTCGGGTCGTTGAAGTGCTCGGTCCGGGCCATGGTCCTAGCCTCTCATCGGCAGCAACTCAGTGCTCAGGCCAGACGGCCCGCTTCTTCCCGAGTACCTGCTTGAAGCTGGCGACGTAGTTGTCGAACAGCTCCGCTCCGCCGATGCGCCGGAGATGCAGCACCGGGGCGTAGGCGGCGGGTGTGCCGTAGAGGTGGGTGTTAACCAGCATCTCGTCATCGAAGCGGTAGATGGAGTTGTAGAGGATCGTGTCGTGGTAGTAGATCCCGACGGTGTCCAGGTCTCGTAGCTCTTTGTAGAAGGCAAGCGCGTTCAGAATCTTGCTCGACATGGCAGCGCCGATGCCCTCGTCGTTCCCCCGCTCGGCGATGTGCTTGCCGTCGGGATCACCGAATAGCAACTCCACCTGGGCGCCTGCGAGCGCCTTCTCGCGAAGCGTCGGCACCCATCGGTGGTTGAACTCGGGCAGGAACAGGCCGCCGTAGACCAGGACGCCGATCTGTCGGGTGGCCTTCTCCAAGAGCTGCTGCCAGAGGTCCGTCGGGACGGCTCCGCGGCGAGGGTAGATGTGGACCACCTCGGACTGGCTGACCTGCGCCGCTCGCTGCGCCGGCAGAGCGTCCGGCCAGAGGTAGGACTCGCTCTCGTCCAGCAGCTCAGCGATCCTGTGGCGATAGCGCGGGTATGGGTTCCGGTCCTGGGTGATCCACCGCTCGACGGTCTTCGGGTCGACACCAAGTCTTTCCGCGAGTGCCCCAGGCGTCAGCCCTTTCGTCAGCAGCCTGCTGCGTAGGCGGTCGTTCGGCATGGACGCTCCTGCTCCTGAACAACGGGACGACTTCAGGGACGACTTACGTTAGCAAGGACGTCCCTAGTCGTCCATATCTTGTGGTGAACTCGTCACTACCGATCGACGCACTCTGATTCCAGAAGAGCTGCCGTCCAGGGAGGACGAATCTGGCCCGGCGATACGGGCTCAGCTCACGAGTTGAAGGAGTCAGTCATGGGACGTCTGCTGCTGGACACCTCGCGGGTGTCGTACGAGGTGTCGGTCAACCCGGTGCCGAAGCTGGACCAGAACGGCCAGCAGAAGTTCGACCGGGAGACGAAGAACCCGATGTGGACGGTGCACCTCTACGCCCTGTCGGAGGGCGCTGCGGAGGTCATCAACGTGACGGTCGTGAACCCGGTGATGCCGCCGGTGACCGTTCGTCAGCCTGTGGTCCCGGTGGACCTGGAGGCGCTGCCCTGGGTCAACGACCGGGACGGCAAGGTCCGTTCGGGTGTGGCGTTCCGGGCCTCGGGCCTGACGCCGCTGGACACCGCCGCCTAGCGGCGGGCGTGCCATCTGCTCCTACAGAAGTAGTGGTGGACACGGGCTCGCTGGTGATTGGCGTCGTCTGCGAGCCCGCGTCCTGTCAACAACTCCGGTCCCGTGTTGGGAGGACTTGTCGTGTCCAAGTCTAGCCAGAGGTCCCCGTTCGGCTGGTCGAACCGTGGGGGCAACGTCACTGTCATCGAAGCTCCGATCGCCCGGTCCTACCGTCGTCGGGCCACCATCGCCTTCTGGTTCGTTCTCGGCGTCGTCGGCCTCCTGGCCGCCACCGTCGCCTCGCACTACCTGCACCCGATCGTCGGCGCCCTGCTCGGCGGCATCATCGGCGCTGTGCTCGGCGCGGTGACGTTCGCGTTCATCGTGGCGTGGCCGGTCCTGCGCGTCTTCTGGCACTGGTTGCCGGAAATCGGGCTCGGCCTGGCCGCCGTCTACGGCTGGACCGCGCTGATGCAGTCCACCCCGACGTGGGGATCGCTGCTCGTCATCGCCCTGGTCGTCGGCGTGCCGGCCGCGATCGGCCCGGTCCGCCGCCGCGTCATGGCGCTCGTGTGGTGCCTGGTGGTGCGGCACCGGCTGCGGCTGTGCTTCGCCGCGTTCATCGCCACCAACCGGCACGGCTCGCTGCCGCTGATCCTGCCCGCGAAGCCGACCCCGGCCGGTGAGCGGGTGTGGGTGTGGCTGCGTCCCGGCCTGTCCCTGCGGGACTTGGAGCAGGACGGCCAGGTGCAGAAGCTCGCCGTCGCCTGCTGGGCCAACGAGGTCCGCGTCATGCGCGCCTCCCGCCGCTACGCGGCGCTGATCCGCCTGGACATCACCCGCCGCGAACCCCTCGCGGCAACCATCGTGTCCCCGCTGCCGGACCACGTCCCCACGGACATGCCCGCCAACGCCCCCACCTCCCCGGGCATGCCTCCTGTCGGCCTGGACCTGCCCGACGTGCCGGACACCCCGGCCACCCTCACCGCCGAGACTCCTCGGCCGCGCAAACCGCGCAACCCCACCACCGAGGCGAGCCCGACCAACGGGTTCGACCCCTCCGACTACGCCTGACCGCCGGGACGGCGCGGACCAGGCACCCCTACCGGGTCGAGCGTCCGCGCCCTTCCCACCCTCACCCGCCTTTGACACGTACGTGTCAACCGACCCACCGGGAGCCCGTCATGGACCTCACCGACACCATCGAACTACCCGCCACGTCGGCCGACACGGTGCCGGTCGGCGCGGGCCTGTCCATCTTCGACCCGGTCTTCCTCGGCATCGACGAGTTCGGCCAGGCCGTCTACCTGCCGATGATCTACCGGAACATCCTCATCGGCGGCGAGCCCGGCGCGGGCAAGTCCTCGCTGTTGAACACCATCGTCGGCCACGCCGCTCTGTGCCCGGATGTGCGGCTGTGCCTGCTCGACGGCAAGCAGGTCGAACTCGGTCTGTGGCAGGACGCCGCCGACGTGTTCGTCGGCCCGGACATCGAGCACGCCATCCGCACGCTGCGCCGGGTGCAGACGGTGATGGACAACCGCTACTCGTTCCTGATGTCGCGCCGCCGCCGCAAGATCGGCCGCAACGACGTGTTCGGGCAGATCCTCGTCGCCTGCGACGAGATCGCCTACTTCTCCGCCACCGCCGGGGACAAGAAGACCCAGGAATTGTTCGCCGCGCTGCTGCGCGACATCGTGGCCCGGGGCCGTGCGGTCGGGATCATCGTCGCCGCCGCGACGCAGCGCCCGTCCTCGGACATCATCCCGCCGTCGCTGCGGGACTTGTTCGCGTGGCGGTTCGCCGGCCGCTGCACCAACGACGTGTCCAGCGACATCATCCTCGGCCACGGCTGGTACGCCCGGGGCTTCTCCTCCAACACCATCGACCCGAACAACCAGGGTGAGGGCTTCCTCATCGCCGAAGGCGGCATCCCGAACCGCGTCAAGGCCGCCTACATGAGCGACGCCGACATCATCCGCGTCGCGGACTACGCCGCCTGGACCCGCCGCCACGACAGCTCCGAGATCGGAGCGGCGGCGTGAACGGCCGGACCGCTGTCCCGACCCGCGTGGTGGACCTGGTGCTCGTCGGCACCGGTGAGGACGTCGCCGCGCTGACCGCCATCGCCCGCAACGCGGGCGTACTCGTCTTCCGCTCCGCACCCACCGCCGCTGGCCCTCATGACGACCGGCAGCGGGTGTTCCTCCGGCTCCACCTGCACCACCGATAGAGGACGACCGACAGACCGGGATTCGCCCTGAGAAAGCTCCCCGATCTGTCGGCCCAACCACCGCCCACGAAAGGACGTGGCCGCCATGAACCCTACCCAAAAACCGACCACCACCCCCGGCGCGCTGGCCGACCTGACCCCGGCCGACACCCTGCGCTGCGCCGCCCGCTACCTGGAAATCCACGGCTGGATCAAGGGCACCTACTACAGCAACCAGGGCGGCACCTTCCCGCCCGCCTGCGCCGTCGGCGCGATCGGCATGGCCGCCCACGGCCGCCTCATCACCATCCCCGCCGAGCGCGGGCCCGGCGCCCGCGACTGCGCACGGGCTCTCGACTACCTCACCGACTACCTGACCGACCTCGGGGTCATCGCCTACGGCGACGACTGGAGCACCACTCCGGTGGACACGTTCGGCTGGAACGACCGCGACGACCAGACCGCCGAGCAGGTCATCACCACGCTGCGCGCCGCTGCCGACCACTACGACTGGACTCACGCCACCGCCGAGCAGCTCGAAACCTACGCCGAGCGCGAGTACGCCAACGACTCGCTGCCCACCCGTGAGGGCTTCCTCGCCTGGCTCGGTGCCCGATGAGCACCGTCACCGCGCTGCCGACCGGCAACGTCCACGCCGTCCTCGACCGCGCCGCCCTCTACCTGGGCCAGCACGGCTGGACCTCGACCGGCCTCTATGACGCCCATGACGGGTGCCCCGCGAAGTGTGCCTGTCACCGCACCGGCCTGTACCCGGCGTCGATCCTCGGCGCGATCCGGGCGGCCGTGTTCGGCCGGCCGCGCTGGTACCTCACCGGCATCACCGACGCCGAGCAGCGCACCTACAGCGCCGCCGTCGAGTGGTTCAACACCTACCTCATCGCCGTCGGCCACGACGGCCAGCACGCCCCGGTCTTCGCCTGGGAGACCACCCCCGGCCGCACCCCGGCCCACGTCACGCAGGCGCTGTGCGCCGCCGCCATTGCCTACCGCAAGCACACCATCCGGAGGGCCGCATGAGCACCGCCGCCCACATCACCGACCTGACACGTACGTGTCAAAACCCGGTCTCCACCGCCGCGCTCGTCGGCGCGCTCGAATCGGCCTGGGCTGCGATCCGCGCCCAGCACACCGAGATCCCGGCCGTCGTCCTCGTCGTCGGCTCCGGCTCGCCCACCAAGCCCAACCAGGGCATGAAGTGGGGCCACTTCGCCGCTCTGCGCTGGCAGCACGGCGACACCCAACTACCCGAAATCCTCATCTCCGGTGAAGGGCTGTCCCGCGAACCGGAGCAGGTGTTCACCACCCTCCTGCACGAAGCCACCCACGCCCTGGCCGACGTCCGGGGCATCCAGGACACCTCCCGGCAGGGCCGCTGGCACAACAAGAAGTTCGCCACCCTCGCCGCCGAACTCGGCATGTCCACCACCAAGGACGACAAGCTCGGCTACTCCCCCTGCACCCTCACCGACATCACCCGCGCCCGCTACCGGGCCGTCATCACCGACCTCACCGAAGCGCTGCGCTTCTACCGCCACCCCGAACCCACCGGCGAGGGCAAGCAGCGCACGAACAACAACAACGGCGTCTCGTGTGAATGCGAGTGCCCCCGCAAGCTGCGCATCTCCGCCACGGCCTTCGAGGAAGGGCCGATCGTCTGCGCCGTCTGCTCGGCGGCGTTCCTGCCCGAGGACATCGACCGGGGCACCTACGAACACCCCACCTTCGCCACCGGCACCCCGGCCGGCGGACAGGGCGACGACGACCAGGAGGACGACGACCCGATGGTCTTCTACGACCCGACCGGCGAGCGCTACGGCCTGCCCACCTACCCGTACAAGCTCGCTCCCGGCGACCTGCTGACCCGCCGTCAGCTGCGCGCCCGCGACCTTCGCCCCGGCGGCCAGGATCCCGCCGCGCAGATCCTCTGGCGTCGCGGCAAGCGCGTGGCCTACCTCTACCGCCTCGACCTCGCGCAACCCAAGCGCACCGCCACCGCCGCTCAACTGGCGGCCGTCGACAAGGCGCTCACCGCCCGGCGCACCTGCCCCGACTGCGGCCAGGTCAAGCCCTACTACATCCCCCGCCGTACCGGCACCTGCCTCGACTGCACGGAGGTTTCCCGATGAATGCCGCTCTCGTCTTCGCGGTCGTGACGGCCGTGCTGATCCCGGCCCACCACCTGGCCGACCACATTGTTCAGACCGACGCCGACGCCTGCGGAAAGGCCGCGCCCGGCTGGACCGGCTGGCGTCACCTCCTGACCCACGTCGCCACCTACCACCTGACGGTCGCGGTCATGCTCGCCGTCACTGTCGTCCTGCTCGACCTGCCGGTGTCCGCGTTCGGACTCATCGCCGGTATCGCCTTCTCGGCCGTCACCCACGCCCTGCTCGACCGCCGCTGGACGGTCCGCCTGATCCTGCGCGCCACCGGCTCCGCCGCCTTCGCCGACAGGCAAACCCCGATCTGCGGCATGTACCTGGCCGACCAAGCCCTTCACCACGCCTGCCTGTGGGCCTCCGCCCTCCTCATCGCCTGCCTCTGAAAGGACACGCCATGTACCGCTACATGATCTCGTTCAGCTACGAAGCGCCGACCGGTATCGGTTTCATGGGCATCGAGTGGCCCTGCAAGCGGCCCATCCGCTCGATGGATGACGTCACCGTCGTCATGAACCACCTGCGCAACAGCGGCTACGTCAACGCCGTCATCCTCGGCTTCTCCCTGTTCGCCGACCCCGCCCCCAAGGCGGCGTCATGACTGCCAAGAAGAACGGCCGCGTCTACGCCTACATCGGCGCGTTCTCCGGCGGACTCGTCTCCGTCGCCGCCAACATCGCCCACTCGTTCATCGCACCCAAGGACGCCCCGGCCGACTGGTCGCCGGAACCCGGTGCGGTGGTCTCTGCGGTCGTGTGGCCGCTGTTCCTGTTCATCGCCATCGAGATCCTTGCTCGTACGCCCTGGCCGACCGGCTGGGGCTGGAACGTGCTGCGCTGGGTCGGGCTGCCGCCCGTCGCCCTGGTCGCCGCGTTCGTGTCCTACCGGCACCTGTCCGGACTGCTCGACCACTACAACGAGGAAACCCTCGTCGTCTGGTTCGGTCCCCTCGCCGTGGATGGCCTGATGCTCATGGCCACCGCCGCACTACTCGCCACCGGAAACCGCACCACCCGGCCCACTGATCTCGTCCCGGCACCTGCGCCGGCCACCACCGCCGAGGCCCCGTCATCCGACAACCCCGCCTCGACGCTGGTCCGCCCGGCCGCCGCGACCCCGGCCACCAACCCGATTCCCGACACCGATCCGCGTCCCATCGAACCCGTCAACCCGCCCACCTCCGGCGAGGACACCGACACCCCGACGACGGTCGAGCCCACCCCGGACACCACCGCCACGGACCCGATCCCGGCACCTGCGGCACCGGTCACCACCGGCCCGCCGCCCGCGCTGCTGTCCAACGCCCGGCTCGTCGCCGCCGCGCACGAAAAGGCCCACGGTGAACCGATCAACCCGGGCCAGCTCGCCGTGCGGCTGCGCGTGCCGACTCACACGGCCGCCGACCTTCTGACGGCCCTCAACAACCCGACCACTATCAACGACAAGACCCACAACGGCACTGCCGTGGGAGCCACCGCGTGACCTTCTCGACGCTGCCTCTCGCACCCGGGACCACTACGGTCCCGGGTACGGGAGCCTCCGCCGAGCCCGCCGGTTACTGGCCCTGGGCTTCCCCCACCTCCACCCGCCCCGCCGATGACGGCTGGGTACGCGGCCACGATCCCCGCACCGTCGCCTCCGGTCGTGCTCGCGCCCAGGATCCCGACTACGCCGACTGGCTCGGTCACGTCCGCGCTGCCTCAGCCTGCAAGCACCCGATCCGGCTGGCGGGGCAGATCCACGTGAACGACCGTGACGGCAACCGCATGGTCACCATCGACACCGAGACCATGCCCGACGGTGCGATCTACACCCCCTGCGGCAACCGCCGCGCCGCCGTCTGCCCGTCCTGCGCCGAGGTCTACCGCCGCGACACCTACCACCTCATCAAGGCCGGACTCCAGGGCGACCGGTGGGGACTGCCGCCGCTGCACGAACACATCGCCCTCTTCCTCACCGCCACCGCGCCCTCGTTCGGGCCGGTGCACCACCGGGTGGTGAAGGTCCATGCCGCGGACTGCCGGAAGAAGGACGGCTGCACGTGCCGCGCCTCCGTCTGCCACCCCTTCGGCCGCACTTGCCCCCACGGCCAGGAGCTGCGCTGCGGTGTCCGGCACAAGGCCGGTGACGGTCAGCTCGGGCAGCCGTTGTGCCTGGACTGCTACGACCACACCGCCCAAGTCGTCTGGAACCACGAAGCACCCGAGCTGTGGCGCCGCACCATCCAACAGGTCGACCGGGAGCTACGCCGCCTCGGCCGCGCCCACGGTGTCGAGCTGCGCCGCCGCTACATCAAGGTCTACGAATTCCAGGTACGCGGCGTCGTGCACTACCACGCGCTGATCCGACTCGACGGCCACAACCCCGACTGCCCCGGCGCGATCGTCCCCCCACCCCGCCAGATCACCCGGGACATGTTCGAACAGGCGGCCCGGGCGGCGTTCGTCAAGACCTCCTACACCTCCGCCGGCCACCCCGCCAACGGCGGCCAGGGATGGCACATCGCCTGGGGCGACAAGGGCCTGGACGTCAAGCACGTCAACGCCCCCGGCGGTGAGGTCAACCTCGCCCAGATCACCGGCTACATCGCCAAGTACGTCACCAAAAGCACCGAAGTCACCGGCCTGACCCTGCGCCGCGTCGACGACCTCACCATCGACGTCCACGGCGACCCCGCAACCCACCTCGGCCGCCTCATCCGCGCCTGCTGGGACATCGGCGAACACCCCGACTACACCCGCCTTCGCCGATGGGCGCACCAGTTCGGCTACGGCGGCCACATCACCACCAAGAGCCGAGCCTTCTCCGCAACCCTCGGCTTCATCCGCATGCAACGCACCATCTGGCGACGCACCGAAGGCCACCCCCACACCTGGGACGACGAACAAGCCGAACAGGTCATCTACGAACTCGGCTACCACGCCACCGGCTGGATCACCACCGGCGACGCCCTACTCGCCAACACCGCCGCAGCCCAAGCCCGCGCCCGACACCACGCCGGACTCGACGCCCTCGCCGACGAACTCACCGCCACCCGCACGGCCCGACCCCTGGCCGCTTGACACGTACGTGTCAACGCCTTGTGTAGCCGTTCCTTGACAACTCCACAGCGCACGCAACACCCCCGCCACCCGGCCCGGAAGGAGCACGCATGCCCACACGCCCCCGCCCCCTGGTCGCGGTCCGGCTCATCGGCCCGACCGCCACCGTCACCACCCACGCCGCCACCATCGCGGCCCAACTCGTCGCCCACCACGGCGGGCGCGAACGCGTCACCTGCCGCACCAGCACCCGCACCGCCGACTACAGCGGCGAAAGCCGCGCCTACATCACCATCACCAGGAAGGAGCCCCAATGACCGCACCCACCCCGCCCCCACTGCCGGAACTGTGGTCGATCCAAGACACGGCCGCGTTCCTCCGTGTCCCCGTCGCCACGCTCTACCAGTGGAGACACCGCCGCACCGGCCCCCGTGCCTCAAAGGTCGGTCGGCACCTGCGCTACAACCCGGCCGACGTCCGGGCATGGCTGGAAGAACAGGCGGCCTGACATGCCCATCGATGATCTGTGGTACCTCAAGAAGCGCGACCCCGACACGAAGAAGCCGATCCCGTCCAAGCGGCACGGCCGGGGCAAGCGCTGGCGGGTCCGCTACGCCGATGCCGATAACAACGACCGGGAACGGCTGTTCGATCTCAAGCGCGACGCGGAAACCTTCGACCTGGCGTGCCGATCCGGTGTAGCGCCAGAGGTGCTGGTCAAGCGGGCGGAAGCCGAACTGACCTTCGCCGAGTACGCGCAGCGGTGGCGAGAGGCCCGCGAATCCGGGTGGTCGACGGAGACCCGGCGGCGGATACCGCAGAACCTGCGAAAGCACCTCCTGCCCGCGTTCGGCGCGAGGGCCATCCGGTCGATCACCCTGACGGATGTTCTGTCGTGGCTCGGCCGGCTGCTCGACAAGCAGACGCCGAAGTCCTCGGTGAGCCTGTACTTCGGGCTGTTCAAGACCATCATGAACGCGGCCGTCGTTGACAAGGCGATCCCGGACAACCCTTGCAACGGCGTGAAGCTCGCCCAGATCCTGCGCGGTCTGTCGCGGGCACCGAAATGGGTTCCCACCGGGGACCAGGTGCTCAAGCTCGTTGAGGTGGTACCCCGGCGATTCCGGGCGGCTATCTGGCTGGGAGCAGGGGAGGGGCTTCGCCTCGGCGAGGTCCTGGGAATGGAAGCCGGTTCACGCTGTGCCGACTATGAGCATGGCGAGCTGCACGTGGTGCAGCAACTACGGCACTCGCCGGAGCACTTCGGCGGCTTCTACCTCTCGCCACCTAAGAGCGGGTCCACCGGGACCGTCGACTTGGACGCGGTGGTCGCTGAGGAACTGACCGCCCATCTCAACGAGGTCGGTCCTGTCGAGTTCGAGCTGCCCGACATCACGACCGGGGAGCGCTTGATTCGACCGGTGGCGGTCCTGTTCACCTCGGCACGCGGAAAGCTGCTGACGGACACCTACTGGTCAGAGCTGTGGGCGGACTGGCGGCAGGCCGCCGGGTGGCCGAAGGAAGGCACTTTCCACTCTCTGCGCCACTTCTTCGCCACCACGCTCATGAGTAACGGTGTCGAGCCTCAGGAGGTGCAGAAGGCGCTGAGGCACGCCAACCTGCGGATCACGTTGGAGACCTACGTGCATTGGCTGCCGAAGAAGGACCGCCCGCGCGGCCTGGTCGGCAGCCTCCTGCGGCAGGCAGACGGCAAGTCATCTGAACGCTCCACCGGCCAAGATCAGAGCTGACTTGTGCCCTGGTTGTGCCCGATGATCTTCGGCCGACGTTTTCGCAGCTCAGATGCGCTGTTGAGTGGGCCGCCAGGGACTCGAACCCTGAACCTATGGATTAAAAGTCCACAGCTCTGCCATTGAGCTAGCGGCCCGCACGGCACAGGTTACCCGAACCCGATCAGCCCGGCGTGCGTCGCGCACCGACCCTCTCGACCACGCTCCGGCACGCCACGACGCCGCTTCGGGGCCCTCCGCTGCGTCCGCGGACCGCTACGCTTCGGCAATGTCGAGCTGGCGCCGACACGGCCCCAAGGCGAAAGCGGCAGTGGTGCCTGCCGTCGCCCTGGTGGCCCTCCTCGGCCTGATCGTGCAGTCGGACGGCATCGACACCACCGCCGAACTCGTCGCGCTGCTCGTCGTCCTGGCCTCGTCCGCCGCGCTCTACCTGCGCCGGCGATACCCGGTGGCGGTGGGCCTGGTGGCGCTCGCCGCGGTCGCCGCGTACGGCGCTCTGCTGCACCGGCCTGGGCCGATCATGCTGGTGTTCGTCGTGGCGCTGTACACGGTCGTCGACGAGGGGCACCTCGCGGTCGCGGTGGGCCTCGGCCTGGCCTCGGTCGTCTCCTTCGCCGTCGCCGACAGCTACACCCGGACCGGTGTCAGTGGCAACGGCGCGACGCTGCTGCACGCCGGCTGGCTGGTCGCGGTCATCGTCGGCGTGACCCGTAACCGGCGGGCCTATCTCGCCGAGGTGCAGGCCCGGGTGCTGGCCGCGGAGCAGCGCAAGGAGGAGGAGGCCCGCCACCGGGCCACCGAGGAGCGGCTGCGGATCGCCCGCGAGTTGCACGACCTGCTCGGCCACCATCTCTCGCTGATCAGTGTGCAGGCGAGCGCCGCGTTGCACCGGCCCGATCCGGAGCGGTCGGCGGAGGCACTCACCGTGATCAAGCAGACGAGCCGGGAGACGCTGCGGGAGCTGCGGGCGGCGCTCGGCGTGCTCCGGCAGGAGGGTACGACGCCGAGCCACCCCGCACCCGGTCTGGACCGCCTCGACGAGCTGGTCACGACGGCCGGGCGGCGCGGGCTGACGGTGCGTACCGAGGTGACGGAGACCGGGCCGCTCCCGCCGGAGGTGGACCTGTCCGCGTACCGGATCGTCCAGGAGGCGCTCACCAACGTGAGCCGTCACGCGGGCGCGAGCACGGCGGTGGTCCGGGTCGTGCCGGACGGCGACGAGGTGCTGGTGGAGGTGGCCGACGACGGCGCCGGTCCCACGGGTCCGCCCGGGAACGGGATCCTCGGCATGGGCGAGCGGGCCCGGGCGCTGGGCGGCTCGCTCACCACCGGGCCGGGGCCGGACGGCGGGTTCCTGGTGCGGGCCCGCCTCCCGCTGCGGCCCGTCCCGCTGCCGGTCCCCGCGCCACGCACGGAACGGGGGGAGACGACGTGATCCGGTTGCTGCTCGCCGACGACCAGACTTTGGTACGCGCGGGCTTCCGCTCCATCCTCGACGGCGAGGACGGCATCGAGGTGGTCGGCGAGGCCGCCGACGGCGCCGGTGCGGTACGGCTGGCACGGGAACTGCGGCCGGACGTCGTCCTCATGGACATCCGGATGCCGCTGCTGGACGGCCTGGCCGCCACCCGGGACATCGTCGCCGGCACCGACGCCCGGGTGATCATCCTGACCACCTTCGACCTGGACGACTACGTCTACGGCGCGTTGCGGGCCGGCGCGAGCGGCTTCCTGGTCAAGGACACCGAGCCGGCGGAGCTGATCCACGGCGTGCGGGTGGTGGCGCGGGGCGACGCGTTGATCGCCCCGGCCGTCACGCGTCGGCTGATCGCCGAGTTCGCCGCCCGGACCCGGCACCCGGACCCGGGCCCTCGCCTGAGCGCGCTGACCGAGCGGGAACGGGAGGTGCTCGCCCTGGTCGCCGCCGGCCTGTCCAACGACGAGATCGCGGCCCGGCTGGTGCTGAGCCCGGCCACCGCGAAGACGCACGTCAGCCGGATCATGACCAAGACGCGGGTACGGGACCGGGCCCAGCTCGTGGTGCTCGCGTACGAGTCGGGGCTCACCGTGCCCGGCTGGCTCACCGCCTCCTGACCGAGCCGCCGGGACGGAACGAGCGGCCGGCGGAACCAGCGCGCCGGGACAGGACGAGCGACCGGGTCAGGCGCTACGCCGGGAACGGGCCAGCGCCAGCCCGCCCAGCACCGCCCCGATCAGCCCGAACGCCACCCCGGCGACCGCACCTGCGCGTCCCTGACCGCTGCCGAGACCCTCGGTGGTCAGCGCCAGATGCCACGCGCTGAGGACCAGGCTGACCAGCCCGGCCGCGGCCGCCACGAGGGCCTGGGCCCGCCCCTCGCCCGGCCCGCGGCGGGAGCGGCTGAGTGCCAGCCCGCCGACGACCACGCTCGCCAGGCCCACCACGGCGATGACTGTGGCGCCCGCCCGGCCGGAGCCGCCGATGCCCCCGGCGGCGAGCGAGGCGTGCGCGGCCGGGGCGAACTCTCCGACGACAGTGGTGGCGAGCAGGTGACGGATGGACATTCTGGGACTCCCTCGGGTCGCGGCAAGTGGTGACGGCGGCAGCGTATGGACGCGCATCGCCGCCGGTCGTCGCCCCGGAGTCGTCGATCGGGCTACCACCACGGGAGTACGCGCTCCGCCCGCGTACCCCAGGGGTTGTCTCCAGGCGTGAACGGCGGCGGCCGGGGAACCTGGGCGACCATGCGAGTCACGACCACCGCCGCCGTGGCGGCGTCCCGCGAGGTGCCGGGCGACGACGGCGTACGCCGGCCCGGCGGTGAGGTGCACGCCTGGCTGCCGGGGCAGAACCAGACGCTGTGCGGGCTGCCGCTGAGCCGGACCCGGCTGCGTCGCTTCCCGCACGTGCCGTTCGACTACTCCGGTACCGACGTGCTCACCGAGGCCGACCCGGAGAGCTGGCTCTGCCCGCGCTGCCTGGCCGCCACCGCCGGTCGCCGCGAACGGGAGAAGGGCTGGGTGCGCACGAACCCCCGTCCGTGAGCGGTTGCTGCCCGGTTCAGCGGGTACGGCACGACCATGCGCATCGTGATCGTGGGGGCGACCGGCAACGTGGGGACGGCAGTGCTGCGCCGGCTGCGGCGGGAGACGGGCACCGAGCTGGTCGGCGTGGCCCGCCGGCTACCCGGACCGGACGCCGGTGAACCGTACGAAGACGTGGAGTGGCACTCCTGCGACATCGGCGCGCCGGGCGCCGCGGACCAGCTCGTGCGGATCTTCGCCGGGGCGCGGGCAGTCGTGCACCTGGCCTGGCAGATCCAGCCCAGCCACGACCGGCGCACGCTCTACCGGACCAACGTCGGCGGCAGCCGCGCGGTGATCGAGGCCGCCGTCCGGGTCGGCGTTCCGGCCCTGGTGTACGCCTCATCGGTCGGCACGTACGCGCCCGGCCCGAAGAACCACCCGGTCAGCGAGAACTGGCCGGCGACCGGGGTTGAGACGTCGTCGTACAGCCGGGACAAGGCGGAGGTGGAGGCACTGCTCGACGGCGTGCAGCGGGAGCACCCGAACCTGCGGGTGGTACGGCTACGCCCGGGACTGATCTTCCAGCGCGAGGCCGGTACGGAGATCAGCCGCTACTTCCTCGGCCCGCTGGTGCCCGTGCGCCTGCTGCGGTACGGCCGGATTCCGCTGGTGCCGTCGAACAAGCGACTCCGGATGCAGGCGGTGCACGCCGACGACGTGGCGGACGCGTACGCCCGGGCGGTCGTGGGGGACGCGAGCGGCGCCTTCAACGTGGCGGCCGACCCGGTGCTGACGCCGGAGCTGGTGGCCCGGCACTTCCACGGCTGGACGGTGCCGGTGGCGACTCCGGTGCTGCGCGCCGCGGCGGCGGTGACCTGGCGGGCGCGGCTGCAACCGGTCGACACCGGCTGGGTCGACCTGGCGCTGAACGTGCCGCTGATGTCGAGCCACCGCGCCGAGACCGAACTCGGCTGGGCGCCGGCCGTCGACACGGTCACAGCCCTGAAGGAGCTGTTCGCCGGCATGGCCACGAGAGCGGGCACCGACTCCCCGCCGCTGTCCCCGAACCCGGCGCTGCCCGGCCGCCCGGCAGCCCTGACCCGAGGCCACCTCCCCGGCCACCCCAACCCCTACTGACCCCGCCCTTCGCCGCTGCGTCTTCATGCCCTGTTGATCAAGGAGTTTGTGTCCCGCACAGAGATCAACCAGGACACGAACCCCTTGATCACCGAGCCAAGAGGGCAAACGCGGGGGTGAACGGGCGGGGCGAGTGCCGACGGGCCGGGAATTGGCCGGTGATCATGAAGTTGGCGGCACGACACGCCGATGACGGGACCGTCAACTTCATGATCGACGAGGCGGGGCGAGAGCGGCGTCTGCGGGCCGGCTGGATCAGCCGGCGATCATGAGGTTGACGGCGCGACACGCCGACGGGGAGGCCGCCAACTTCATGATCAACAGCGGGGCGAACCGGTGGGGAGGGGGAGAGGGTCAGGAGATGCGGGCGCCCAGGAAGAAGATGCCGGGGTGGCCCTTTGTCTCGAAGCCTCGGCTGGGGTTGCGCCGCAGGGTGCTGCTGTCGATTTTCAGGGTGCCGGTGCGGTTGTTGCTGACGAAGAAGATCGCGCCGCCGCCCTCGTTCGCGCTGTTGTCCTCGATCACCGTGCCGGCGATCCGCACCGCGAACTCGTTGCCGTCGCAGTAGATCGCGCCGCCACTACCGCCGCCCGGTGTTCCGCCCCGGGCCGGGTTCGCGCCGGTGCCGACCGCGCGGTTGTCCCGGAAGACGCTGTTCAGCACCGTCCAGGAGACGCCGATGCTGCTCAACGCCCCGCCGTTGGCGCACACTCCGCCGGTGAAGGTGCTGCTCACCACGTACACCGGTTTGTTCTCGAACTGGCTGAGCACGCGCAGCGCGGCGCCGCCGAGGTCCGGGCCGGTACGGTCGCAGCGGTTGTCGACGAACCGTGAGTTGATCACGGCGAACCGCCCGCCGCGTACGAAGATCGCGCCGCCCCCACCGCCCTCGGTCCGCTCGCCGGTGGCGTCGCCGTCGGCGAACGTCAGGTTCTGCACGGTGAGCCGCGGGTGGTCCTGGTTCTGGCAGTGCGAGGTGGTGAAGCCCTGCGCCTGGTCGCACGTGTTCAGGTAGAGGATGCGGCGCTTGCCGCCGCCGCTCAGCGTGACCTTGCCGCCGCCGTCCAGTACGACGCGCGGGCCGTGCGAGTTCACCACCTTCGCGGTGGCCTTCATCGTGATGGTCACCGGCGCGGGCCCGCAGTCGAACGTGATCACACCACCGGCTGCGACGGCCTTCACCACCGCCTCCGAGGTGCAGCTCGCCGGGGTGCCGCTGCCGACGGTACGGGTCGGGCGCGAGGTGTCCACCGGACGCGCCTCGGCCGGCACGCTCGCCCGGCCGGCGGGGTTGCCGGCGCGGAACGCCACGGTGGCGGGGGTGGGGCTCGGCCGGGCGCTGCCCAGTCCGGAACGCCCATTCGGGGTGGGCGACGGGGCGGCTGCCGGACCGGTCGACGAGCCGGCGGCGTCGGCGGCAGGCGCGGGGGCCGGATCGTCGCCACAGGCGGGCAGCGTCGCCGTCGCCAGGGCGAGGACGAGCAGAGTGACAGCCGACTTCACGCGCACCGCCCGATGCTAGGAGGACCGTCCGCCCCGGCACGACCCCACAGCCGATCCTTAACCCGCCGCTAAGCCGGCGCCGCAGCCGCAGCCGCAGCCGCAGCCGGCACCGGCACCGGAGCCGCAGCCGGCACCGGAGCCGGAGTCGCGGAGCCGCCGCCGGCACCTGAGCCCGCGACCGCGCGGCAGCAGGCAGCGCCCCCGGGCACCGCGTGCGACGGTCAGGCGTGCGACAGCGCGAACGCGACCAGGAAGCCGAGCACGGTGATCAGCCCGACCAGCAGGTGCGCGTCCGCGAACGCCTCCGGGACCATGGTGTCGGTGATCATCGCGAGGATCGCGCCCGCGGCGAGCGCGGTGATCGTCGCCAGCACCTCGGGCGGCGCGCCGCCGAGCAGCGTGTACCCGGCCAGCGACGCCGCCCCGGAGATCAACGCGATGGCCGTCCACAGCCCGAACACGTAGCGCCGGGTGCGTCCGGCCTGCCGCATGCCGGCCGCGCTGGACAGCCCTTCCGGCACGTTGCTGAGGAACACCGCGATCACAGTGACCAGGCTGACCGGGCCGCCGGCGAGCAGGCTCGCGCCGATCACCACCGATTCGGGTACGCCGTCGAGCAGCGCGCCGACCGCGATCGCCGTACCCGAGCCGGGCTGTTCCCGCTCGGAGGGCTGCTCGTCGCCGGAGCGCTTGCGGTGCCGCGCGCCGTGCCGGGCCAGCAGCACGTTCGCCCCGGTGTACGCCAGCGCGCCGGCCGCCGCGCCGATCGCCACCGGCAGCAGGCCGCCCTGCTCGTGCGCCTCGTCGATCAGCTCGAACGAGACGGCGGACAGCAGCACGCCCGCCCCGAACGCCATCACCGAGGCGGTGACCCGGCGCGGTACGCGCGCGAAGAACCCGACGGCCGCCCCGATCAGCAGGGCCGACCCGGCGAGCAGGCCCCAGAATCCCGCTTCCAGCCACTCCGGCACGCGCTGGACCCTACCCCCGGCGCGGCGCCCGTCAACCGGGTCAGAAGTCGGCGAACAGGTGCGGCAGTTCACGGGGGAAGAGACGGCGCAGCTCACCGGCCGCGTCCACCGGCACCTCACCCAGCCCGCGTACGACCACCTCGGCCGGGTCGAGCACCCCGTACGCCAGGGCGGACAGCCCGGCGGCGGTGAGCCGCGCGGTCGGCACGCTGCCCTCGGCGGCGGTCTGCGCCGGCAGCACCGCCAGCTTGCCGGTGGTGCCGTCGAGCAGGTGCCGGCCGGCGAGCCAGCGGTCGCCGACCAGCTCGATCAGTACCCGGCCGACCCCGACCGGCTGCTCGGCGAGCGCGTCCAGGCTGAGCAGCCGGGCCATCGGCGCGGTCGGGTCGGGCCGGGCCACCCGCGCCTCCACCTGCACGTCGAGGTCGGTGAGCCACAGCTCGGGCAGTTCGTCGGGGGTCACCTGGACGCTGATCCGGGCCACCTGGTCGACGTGCCGGGCGAAGAACTGGAGCACCGACGCGCGGGCGTACGCGTCGTCGACCAGCAGGTCGTCGGCGAACAGCGTGCCGGCGTGGTCGTCGATCCGGTAGGTCACCGCGCCGACCGTCTCGCCGCCGCGCACCACGCTGACCAGCCAGCGGTCGTCCCGGTCGCGCAGCCCGACCGCGCGGAAGTCCGGGAAGACCGCGAAGCCGTGCCGTTCGCGCAGGCACCGCTCGGTGTACGCGCGCCACCGCGCATAACCGGCGCCGATCCGCTCCCAGACCAGCTCGTCGGGCAGCTCGGCCCGCAGCAGCGGCGCCAGGTCCGCCGGGTTGAAGACCGCGGTACGCCGCCGGGGCAGCCCGATGTAGCCGAAGCGCTCGTAGAACGAGGCGCGGAACGGGTGCAGCGCGGTGAGCTGGTGCCCCTCGTCGCGCATGCCGTCGAGGAGCTGCTGCATCAGCGTCCGCACGTGACCGCGTCGGCGGGCCAGCGGATGGGTGGCCACGCCGGCCACACCGGCCATCGGCAGCACCGCGCCGCGCAGGTTCTGCCGCATCGGTATCGCCGACACGGCCGCCGCGGTGACCCCGTCCTCCTCGGCCACCAGCGTCGTGTTCCCGGCGTTGTACGGCAGGTACGCGCGGAACTGGTCGGTCCGGGAGGCGCCCATCGGCGAGGCCTCGAACGCGTACGCCTGGAGCGGGAAGCTGGTGGTCAGTCGTTCATCGGCGGCCAGCCGGCGGATGTGCATCCGTTCATCCCAACCGCACCCGGCGCGGTCCGCAACCGGAAAGGGCGCCCGCTCACGCCTCGGTGACGTCCGAGATGACCACTGTCACGTTGTCCGGCGCGCCGGCCTGGTGGGCCAGCTTCACCAGTTGCTCGCCGCACTGCTGGCGGTCCCCGTAGGTGGCGAGCGCCGCGGCGATGGCGGCGTCCTCCACGTAGTCGGAGAGGCCGTCGCTGCACAGCAGCAGCCGGTCGCCGGCGAACACGGTGAGCGCGCCGACGGCGGGTGGCGCGTCGGAGCCCTGCACCGCGCGGGTGACGAGCGAGCGCTGCGGGTGGTGCCGGGCCTGGTCGCGGGAGAGCGCGCCCTGGTCGACCAGCGCCTGCACGAACGTGTCGTCGCGGGTGAGCTGGGTCAGCTCGTGGTCGCGCAGCAGGTAGCAGCGGGAGTCGCCGACCTGGGCCAGGACCAGGGTGTCGCCGGCGAGCAGGGCGGCGGTGAGCGTCGTACCCATGCCGTCGCGGGCCGGGTCCACCGTGATGGCCGCGCGGATGCGCTGGTTCGCGGTGCTCACGACGGCGCGCAGCGCGTCGGCCGCCTCGTCGGCGCCGGTGGGCGGCGTCAGCTCGTCCAGGATCCGGATGACGATCTCGCTGGCCACCTCGCCGGCGGGGAGCCCGCCCATGCCGTCGGCCACCGCCACGAGGCGGTCACCGGCGAGGGCGGAGTCCTCGTTGTTGGTCCGGACGAGGCCGACGTCGTTGAGGATGGCCGAGCGGAGGATGAGCGTCATGAGGACAAGCTTGCCAAGAAGAACGGCTCCGCGTCTGCACGCGCTGGCGGGTCTGCTGAAAGAAATGTCATCAGCTTGCATCCTGGGTATGCGTCAACTGTCCAGTGTGGATGGACGAGGATAGCGCAGCAGGAGGCTCGCGTGGACCTCCTCCTCGCCCACCGCCGCGTAGGTGTGCGGCACGTCGGAGGTCCACCGCAGGTAGCCCCCGGGACCGGCGGTCAGCGGGGCGTCGACCGGCCCGGCACGGAGCACGCCGGAGAAGACCGTCACGTGTTCGGTCACACCGCTGGAGTGGGCGGGGGAGAGCTGCGCCGGGCCCGGGGTGACCCACATCCGGTACAGCTCGTAGGTCGCCTCCCGGTCGCTGAACACCTCCAGCAGCGTGCCTTCCACCGCGGCCCCGCGCAGGGTCGGCGCCTGGTCGGGCGTGGCGAGCACGGCGGTCAGCGGTACGCCGAGCTGCGCGGTGATCGCGTACAGGGTCTCCAGCCGGGGGTTGCGCACACCGTTCTCCAGGCCGGAGAGCGTGGCCTTGCCGACGCCCGCGAGGCGGGCCAGCTCGGACAGGGAGATGCCCCGCTCGGTACGGAGCGAGCGGATGCGCCGGCCGACCTCCCGGGCGCCCCGGTCATCGGCTGGTGCGGCGGCTGTCATGAGGGCTATCGTGCTACACCGTGCCGTTCCGTAAACGGAACGGTCGGAGGAGGAGAGCATGGGCGGTCGGCTCCAACCCGTCCTGGCCGGTGTGGTGACCGCCCTGGTCGGCTTCGCCAGCTCGTTCACAGTCGTCCTGGCCGGGCTGCGCGCGGTCGGCGCCGAACCGGAGCAGGCCGCCTCCGGCCTGCTCGCGCTCTGCGTCGCCAGCGGCGCCTGCGCGGTCTGGCTCGGCCTGCGGCACCGGCTGCCGCTGTCGATCGCCTGGTCCACGCCGGGCGCGGCGCTGCTCGTGGCCACCGGGCCGGTCGCCGGCGGCTGGCCCGCGGCGGTCGGCGCCTTCCTGCTCGCCGGGCTGCTGATCATCGCGGCCGGGCTGATCCCCGCGCTCGGCCGCGCGGTCGCCGCCATCCCCACCCCGATCGCCTCCGCCATGCTCGCCGGGGTGCTGCTGCCGCTGTGTACGGCGCCGGTACGCGCCCTGGTCGAGGTGCCCTTGCTGGCCGGGCCGGTGGTGCTGGTCTGGCTGCTGCTGCACCGGTTCGCCCGTCGGTGGGCGGTGCCGGGCGCGCTCGCCGTGGCGGTGGTCGCGATCGCGCTGACCACCTCCGGGCCGGCCCGGCTGGACGCCGCACCGGTCGTCGCGTTCACCGCGCCGGCCTGGACGCTGCCCGCCGTCGTCGGGCTCGCGCTGCCGCTGTTCCTGGTCACCATGGCCGCGCAGAACGTGCCCGGCACCGCGGTGCTCGCCGGGTACGGCTACCGGGCCCCGCTCGGCTCGGCGCTGCGGGTGACCGGACTCGCCACCGCGCTCGGCGCCCCGGCGGGCGGGCACGCGGTGAACCTGGCCGCGATCACCGCCGCCCTGGCCGCCGGCCCGGACGCCCACCCGGACCCGGAACGGCGCTGGATCGCCTCGGTCACCGCCGGGATCGGCCTGGCCCTGCTCGGCCTGGGCGCCGGCGTGGCCACCGCCCTGGTGCTGCTCTCCCCACCGGTGCTGGTCGAGGCCGTCGCCGGGCTCGCCCTGCTCGGCGCGCTCGCCGGAGCCGTCACGGCGGCGGTCGCCCAGCCGGACGCGCGGGAGGCGGCAGTGGTGACGTTCGTGGTCACCGCCTCCGGGGTGAGCCTGCTCGGGGTGGGCGGCGCGTTCTGGGGACTGGTCGCGGGCTGGCTCATGCTGCTGCTGTTCCGCCGCGGGACCGCACCTCCGCCGGTCGAGCCGGTCGAGCCCGCCGAGCCGGAATCCGCCCCGTCGGTTCCCGCCCGCTCAGGGTGACAACTGTTAGCGTGACGTACGCAGGAGGCCCGCGAGGGTTCCCGCAACCGCCTCAGGGCCCGCTCTCACGCGGGCCCTTTGTGCCTTACTCACCGGGTTGCTCAGCCCATCGCTGTCTGCTGAGGCGGAAACCGCAGTTCGAGTTCGACCGTCTGAACATTCTCCTGACTCACTGTTATCGGTGCCGGCCGCCCGATGTGGTAGCCCTGGGCGAAGTCGACCTCGGCCGCGCGCAGAAGGTCCATCGTCTCCTTGTCCTGGACGTACTCGGCGGCGACACGGATGCCGAGCGTGTGACACAGTTCGACAAGCGCCGACACCACAGCCTGGTCTGCCGGGGATCGGCAGAGGTCGACGATGAACGCTCCGTCTATTTTGACGAGGTCCACCGGCAGGTACTTCAGTTGGGCGAGAGCGCCGTAGCCGGTGCCGAAGTCGTCGAGCGCGAGGTGGCACCCGATTTCTCTGATTCCCGTGGCGAAGGTCAGGGCCTCGTTCCGATTCTCGATCAGCGCGGTTTCGGTGATTTCGAATGTCAGGCACTCCGGCTTGACGCTGTGCCGATTGATCGCCTCGGTCACGAAGGTGAGCAACCCCGGGTCGGCGAGCGATTTTCCGGAGACGTTCACCTGATAGTGGGAGGTCTGAGCTCCGCGGCCGATCAGTTCCAGAGCATGATCGATGACCCATTTGTCGACGGACAGGATCTCACCCACACGCTCGGCCATGTCGAGGAAGGCCCACGGCGCGACCGGCTCGCCGGTGTCACTCCGTACCCGCAGCAGAATCTCGTGACGGGCGATCTGGTTGAGTGCGAGATCGATGATGGGCTGGGCGTACAGGGCGAAACGGTTGGTCGAGACAGCACCGAGAATCCGCGAACGGCAGCGCTCCGTCCGCTCCCTCTCGGCGGCCGGATGCTCCAGGACCTTGACGTCGGTCGCGCTCCGGCGTGCGTCGCGGGCCGCGTGCTCGCCGTCGATGAGAAGGTCGAAGCCGGTGTCCGGGATGTCGCTGCCGAAATGGACCACACCGGCTGAGATGTTGAGCCGCAGTGGCTTCTGGCGGACGCTGAAGAGATGATTCCGGAACTTGCCGACGATCCGCGCGGCCAGGCTCTCCGCCGTCCCCGCTTGCTCCTGTCGGGCGAGTAGTAAGCCCCACGAGCCGGAGCCCACCAGGCCGCTGGTCACGTCATGCCCCACGACTGTGCGCAGGGTCCGGGCGATGTCAGCCGTCAGTTGGTCCCGGTCCTCGTCGGTGAGCGCGTCAGGCATGCGGGTGGCGGGCTCGGTCGTGACGACGATCAGGGCGCCGCCGGTCGTGCGACGAGCCCTGTCGACCTCGTCGATGACATAGCCGCGGGTCTGTAGTCCGGTGAGCACGTCCCGTACGGCCAGATCGGCGCCGAGCATCTGACGGCGGGTGGCGAGCCGACGCTGCTCCTGGCGGGCGAGCTCGAGCGCGGTGACGTCCTCGCCCGTGGCGATGACGCCGACCGGCCGGCCCACGTCGGTCAGGATCTCGAGGTGGCAGGACACGTGGCGGATGCTGCCTCCGGGCTGGACCACCCGGAAGCCGATCTCGTCGGGACGGCTCTGCTCCCACGCCGTCCTCACCGCGGCGAGGACACGCTCGACATCAGCAGGGTGGACGAGGTCGAAGAGCGTCCGCGGGGTGAGGCGGAGCGTTCCGGGCGCGTGGCCGACGATCATCGCCATCTCGTCGGACCAGGAGAGCCGCTCGGAATGCTCCGTCTGGCCGGCGCCGACCAGCCAGGTGACCGTGCCCCGCTTCGCGAGCTGGGCGGCGCGCGCCACCCGGGTGGCCTCGTCGGCGTCCCACGTCAGCGGGTCGACGAGGTCGGCATCCACGATGATCTTGTAGCCCTCGGTCTGGGAGAGGTCGTACTGGCTCTGCACGGTCCGTGCGACACGGCGGGCGCGGGCGAGTTCGAGAGGGCTGGGCCTGGTCTCGGCCAGCGTCAGGATGTCATCGAGGTCCACGGCCCGCCCCCTGACGCCGGTCGCGCTCCGAACGGGTGAAGCCTGCCTCCTCGGCCAGTTCGCCCAGCCTCTTCTTGGCGGCGGTCTTGTAGGAGCGGACACTGTTCTCGGTCAGCCCGAGAATGCTTGCGATCTCCTGGTTGGAGAAGCCCTCCCGCGACATCTGGAACACTTCGGCGTGCCGTGCCGGTAGCTGGTGCAGCCAGCCTCGCAGCGTCTCCTGCGCCTCCCACGCGTCCGCGATGTCCGAGTGGGACGACGGTGGCAGGTCTTCCGGCGCCATCGCGGCTTCCCGCTGGCGCCGATCGTGATCCTTCAGCATCTTGAAGCGGGCCGTGCTGATGATCCAGCCGGCCGGTTTGACGTGCTCGCGAAGCTTGGGCCACTCGACTCGGCCGTGCAGATACGCTTCCTGGAGGGCGTCATCCACCGCTTGACGGTCTCGGCACGTCGCCCTGAGGATCCGTTCGACCCGGTAGTAGGAGCCCTCGGCGAATTCGGCGAACTCCCGGTCGTGGAGGGCTTTCAGGCGGGCTGCCTCCGCCTCGCGCAGAGCGTCGCTGTCGGCGGGACCCGGTGTCAGCGCGGCCGTGCCCTTGATGTCGGTCACGCCGCCTCCTCGACGGCCCCGGGCTTCGGCGCGCTACGTCCGCCCAGCTCGACCTCTCGATGCCCGTCGCGGTCGCGTTCCACGATCCGCACGACGTCATGGTCGGCCTCCGCGAGCCGAATCAGCCATGTCACCCGGGCTGTGGTGCGTGTCGTCGCCTCGCGTTCCTCGTTCATCCGGGCCCGGTATGCCACATAGGCTCGCACCAGACCGGCGACCACTCCGGCGACTGCTGTAGCCACTGCCACCACCTGGTATCCGGTGAGCGGTTCCGCCAGCGCTTCGTTCATCGTTCCCCCTCGGCCCCCTTGGTTCGCCAATAACTATCCGTGGCGGAGGGTCGATGTAGATACGTGAGCACGCGCAATGTTTTTGAAGATCAATGATCAAGGCATTTATCTGCCATTGGAGCGCAAAGTCATGCCATTGAGACTCTGTGCAAGCGGATTGGCGAGCGCCTTTCGGGGCAACTTGCATTGATCATTCATTACCGTGAGTGATAAATGCATCACCTCTACCGGGTGTCACTCCTCGGCGGGTAGCTCCGTGACCGGGACGGTGAGGCGTACTGCGCCGTCGCTCACCGCGGCGATCCGGCCGGCCGGCACGTAGACGGCGCCGGTGCGGACCAGCTCGGTGGAGACCTTGAGGTAGCCGTCGCGCAGCAGCCGGGCCGCCAGGTCGGCCGGTACGTCCGGCTCCTCGGCCGCGGCCGACTCGATCAGCTCGTCCAGGCTGCTGCCCGGGTCGACCGGGGCGGGCGCCTGCACGGTCACCGCGGCCGGGTCGCCGCGCTGCACGAGATCGACAGTGCCCACCTCGACGCCTGCGGAGTCGACCACCCGCATGCCGGTGGTGATCCGGGAGACGGTGTCCTGCTGCTGGCTCATGCAGCAGCGGTTCCCGGGGCGCACGGGCGCTAAACGGAGGGGGCCCAGCCGCCCGGCGGGCGGGGGGACAGCTCGCGCCAGGTGTCGGTGCCGTCCAGCAGCGCCCGGATCGTCTCCTCGGCCTCCTCGACGCTGGCGTGCTCGTAGAACCGGGAGACCCCCTCGGCGCCGCCGGCCCGCTGCTCCACGTGCCAGCGGTCGCCGTCCACCCGGAGGAAGACGTCACGCCGGGCGAGCCGTCCCCATTTCCCGTTCCACCAGTGCCTACGCTGCTCCATGCCCGGACTCTATCGAACATGTGTTCGATACACGTCGGCCCCCGCGAGATCGTCGCGAGGGCCGATCGGCTATGGCGTTCAGCGCGGCGCGGGCGGCTCCTGCCGGCGGCCGAGCACGTCGTCCAGGGCGCTGCGCTGGCCGGGCGTGCCGTGGTTGCCGGCGAGCAGCGCGTCCCGGATCTCGGTGAGCAGCTTGACCTCCTCGCTCGGGGCGGAGGGCGGCGGCTCCTCGCCGCGCTTGCGGCGCTCGGCGAGCCGGTTCATCGGGTAGACGACGAGGAAGTACAGCGCCGCCGCGGTGAGCACGAACGTGATCGCCGCGTTGACGAAGGCCACCCAGTCGAACGGGATGCCCCGGAACTTGGGCGTCGAGCCGCTGAGCCCGTCCTTGTTGCCGGTGATCAACACGATGAACACGCGTACCAGCGGTTCCAGGAACGACTTGGTGAGCTGGGTCACCACGCCGGTGAACGCGGCGCCGATGACGACACCGACCGCCAGGTCGACGACGTTGCCGCGCATGATGAAGTCTTTGAAGCCCTTGAGCATCCGTACTCCCGTGCCCTGATGAGTCTGCGTCGGGGACAAACCTATGCCCCGGCGGGCCCTTCGAGAAAAGCACCGGCCTCGATCGCCGCCCGCTGCGGGTCGCCGGCCCGGATCGCCTCGACCAGCCGACTGTGATCCACGTACCGCTCGGGGGTCAGCGCCTCGCCCATCGCCTGGGCCACCGTGCTGCGCAGCGCCGCGCCGACCGAGGCGTACAGCTCGGCGAGCATGGCGTTGTGCGCGGCGGCCACCACGACCGTGTGCAGCGCGGCGTCCGCCTCGACGAACTCGCCCACCCGGCCGCCGCCCCACGCGGCCTCGCGGGCCGCGAGCGCGCCGTCGAGCGCCGCCAGATCCTCGGGGGTACGCCTCAGCGCGGCGAGCCGGGCGGCCTCCACCTCGAACGCGCGCCGGACCTCGATCACCTCGGTCATCCGGTCGTCGGTGAGCCGGCGGGCCACCACCGGCGCCAGCTCGTCGGTCGACACCACGTAGGTGCCGGAGCCCTGCCGGCACTCCAGCACCCCGGCGTGCGCGAGCGCCCGGACCGCCTCGCGGACCGTGTTCCGCCCCACGCCGAGCGCGGCGACCAGTTGCGGCTCGGTGGGGATGCGCCCGCCCACCGGCCACTCGCCGTCGAGGATCCGTTCCCGGAGCTGCTCGATCGTCTGCCGGACCCGATGACCGCGCGGAGGCACGGCGACGGAATCCCGGGCGGGTGTCACCGGTTACACCTCGTGCCGAAATTCATCCCATGATTGTAGGTTCGAGGTCATGACTCCGCCACCTGCGCCCGCCGCGACAGTGCCCGCACCGGGCGTCACCGCCGCGCCGGGCCGATCCCCGGCGGCCGGCCCGGTCCGGGGCGGCCTGCTCGTCCTGGCCGGGATGCTGCTCGTCGCGCTGAACCTGCGGGCCGCGGTGACCAGCCTCGGCGCGCTGCTCGACGAGATCCGGGTCGGGCTGGGCCTCTCCGGCGCGATGGCCGGCCTGGTCACCACGCTGCCCACCATCGCGTTCGCCGGGCTGGGCGCGCTCACCCCCTGGCTGGTCCGCCGCTGGGCCGCGCCCCGGGTGCTGGTGCTGGCGATGCTGGCGCTCACCGTCGGGCAGGTGCTGCGCGCGGTCACCGGCTCGGCCGCGATCTTCGTGCTCACCAGCGCGCTCGCGCTCGCCGGCATCGCGGTGGCGAACATCCTGCTGCCGATGCTCGTCAAGCAGCACTTCCCACACCGCACCGGACTGGTCACCGGGGCGTACACGATGGCCCTGACCGTGGGCACGACGGTGGCCGCGGGTGCCGCCGTGCCGATCGCGCACGCGTTCGGCTCCTGGCGGGCCGGACTCGGCATCTGGGCCGGGCTGGCCGCGCTGGCCGTACTCCCGTGGGTGCCGCTGGCGCTGCGGGCCCGCGCCGCGCGACGGGCCGCGCCCCCGGCGGTGGCGGTCGCCGCCCCGGCGCGGGTGCAGCCGGGGCGGACCCGGCTCGGCTGGGCCATGGCGGTCTACTTCGGGGCGCAGTCGCTCAGCGGGTACGCGATCATGGGCTGGCTGGCCCAGCTCTTCCGGGACGCCGGATACCGGCCGGAAGCGGCCGGGCTGCTGCTCGCCGGCGTGACCGCGCTGGGCGTGCCGGTGGCGCTGATGATGCCGGCGCTCGCCGGCCGGCTCGCCACGCTCCGGCCGCTGGTGCTGTCACTGACCGTGTTCTCCGCCGCCGCGTACACCGGTCTGGCGCTGGCCCCGCACGGCCTGGCGCCGCTGTGGGTGCTGCTGCTGGCGCTCGGCCAGGGCGCGTTCCCGCTCATCCTGACCACGATCGGGCTGCGCGCCCGGACCGCCGAGGGGACCGTGGCGCTGTCCGCGTTCGCGCAGAGCACCGGGTACGTGATTGCGGCGCTCGGGCCGCTGCTGGTGGGCATCCTCTACGAGGCGACCGGCGGCTGGACCGCCCCGATCGGTTTCCTGCTGGTGGCGCTGGCCGTGCAGACGGCGGCGGGCATGGTGATCGCTCGTCCCCGCTACATCGAGGACGAGCGCTGAGCCGGATCGGTCAGGAGGAGGCCGGGGTGGGGTCGCCCGCGACGGCCTGCTCCACGGTCGGGTACGTGTGCAGCACCTCGACCAGTCCGCTGACCTCGAGGATGCGCAGCACGCCGCGCTGCGGGGCGGCCAGCCGGACGACGCCGCCGGCCTCGTCGCAGTTGTTCTTCGCCCGGACGAACACGGACAGACCGGTGGAGTCGCAGAACGACACCTCGGCCAGGTCGAAGACCAGGCGGTTGCGCCCCTTGTCCAGCAGATCCGTGATCTGGTCCTGCAGCTGCGGTGCCGTGGCCATGTCCAGCTCGCCCGCGACCGACACGACGACCACGTCGCCGCGCTGTTCCGTGTGCACCGTCAAGGACATACGTCGACCTCCTGTGTTCGGGGAAACGGTATCCCACGACGGGCGCGCCGCGCAGAACGGGAGCCGTCACGGGTGCGGCCGATCATTCTTTGCTCCGCGACAAGTACCGCGTCAGCCTCCGGTGATAGAGTCCGCCCGTCCAAATCAGGGAGGTCAACCATGGCGTTGAGCGCCGAACAGGGTGATCGGCTCGCCCACCTGCTCACCGAGCACGCGGAGCGGTTGACCAGTCGCTGGACCGAGATCGTCGCCGGTTCGCTGCGTGGTCGTCTGAGCCGCGCCGAGCTGGCTCGCCAGATGCAGGAGCTGCACCGCGCGCTGGTCGACGTCGGCCGGCACGGCGTCTCCGACCTGGCCGGCGAGCACGGCGGTGAGCTGCGCGCGGTGCTGTCCGAGCTGTCCACGAACCGGGCCCGGCAGGGGTTCTCCGCGACCGAGACCGCGATCAGCGTCTTCGCGTTGAAGGAAGCCCTGCTGGAGCTGATGGAGGAGGAGAAGGGTGACGGCACTCTGCGTGACTTCGTCGCCTACTCCGCGCTCATCGACCAGATGGGCCTGTTCACCTTCGAGACGTTCGTCCGGGCCCGGGAGAGCCTGATCGCCGACCAGGCGGAGCAGCTGCTGGAGCTCTCCACCCCGGTGGTCAAGCTCTGGGAGGGCGTGGTCGCCGTCCCGCTGGTCGGGACGCTGGACTCGGCCCGCGCCCAGGTGGTGATGGAGCGGCTGCTCCAGACGCTCGTCGACACCGGCTCGCCGTACGCGATCATCGACATCACCGGCGTGCCGGCGGTGGACACGCAGGTCGCGCAGCACATCCTCAAGACCGTGGTGGCCGCCCGGCTGATGGGCGCCGACTGCATCATCTCCGGCATCCGCCCGCAGATCGCCCAGACGATCGTGGCTCTCGGCATCGAGTTCGGCGACATCGCCACCAAGGCGAGCCTCGCCGACGCGCTGCGCCACGTGCTGCGCCTGACCGGCGTCGAGACCACCGCCCGCCGCGCGCGCCGGGAGTCCTGATGGAACGGGTGCCGATCCTCAAGATCGGCGACATCCTGCTGGTCTCCATCCAGGTCGACATGTCCGACCAGACGGCGATCCAGTTGCAGGAGGACCTGGCCGAGCGGATCGTCGCCACCGGCTGCCACGGCGTGATCATCGACATCACGGCGCTGGACATCGTCGACTCCTTCGTCGGCCGGATGCTGTCCACCATCGCGTCCATCTCGAAGGTGCTGGACGCCGAGACGGTGGTGGTCGGCATGCGCCCGGCCGTCGCCATCACGCTGGTCGAGCTGGGGCTGTCGCTCAACGGCATCCGTACCGCGCTGAACGTCGAGCGCGGCATGGAGCTGATCGCGGCCAGCCGCGCCGACGAGTGGGACGAGACGGCCGACGACGGGGACACCGAGACGACGGCGACGGCATGACCACGGGCGTCGACCTGGGTGTGCCGGCGACCCAGGCGATCCGCAGCGACGAGGACGTGGTGCGGGTCCGGCAGTTGGTGCGTACCACGGCCGTCGCGGCCCGGCTCTCCCTGGTCGACCAGACGAAGCTCGTCACCGCCGCCAGCGAGCTGGCCCGCAACACGCTGATCTACGGCGGTGGGGGCAGCGCCGAGGTGAGCACCGTGTCCGACGGCCGCCGCCGCGGCGTGCGGATCGTCTTCGCCGACGAGGGGCCGGGCATCCCCGACCTCGACCTGGCGCTCACCGACGGCTACACCACCGGTGGCGGGCTGGGTCTGGGACTGAGCGGCGCCCGCCGGCTCGTCGACGATTTCGACATCCGGACGGCTGTCGGCGAGGGGACGCGGATCACCGTCACCAAGTGGTCGCGATGACCGCCGACGTGGTGCCCGACCACGGCATCTGGTTCCGGGTCGACACCGGCGCGACCGCCGGCAGCGTACGCCGGGCGGCCGAGCGTCTCGGCCGGCAGCTCGAACTGAGCGCGTCGCGCGTCGCGGACCTGGCCATCGTCACCGCCGAGATCACCAGCAACCTGGTCAAGCACGCCCGCGAGGGCACGCTCCTGATGCGCCCGGCGCGCCGGGGCGGCCTGGCCGGGGTGGAGCTGGTGGCGATCGACTCCGGCCCCGGCATGGCCGACCTCACGCTCTCCTCCGTCGACGGCCACTCCACCGCCGGCACGCTCGGCATCGGGCTCGGCGCGATCGCCCGGCAGTCGAGCCGGTTCGACGGCTACTCGTCGCCGGGCCGGGGCACGGTCCTGGTCGTCCAGGTCTGGGACGCCGCACCGCCGGAGCCGGACTGGGCGGCCGGGCTGGCCCGGCCGATCACCGGCGAGCAGAGCAGCGGCGACGGCTACGCGGTCCGCCAGCTCGACGGCCGGCGGCAGGTGCTGGTCTCCGACGGGCTGGGCCACGGTCCGCTCGCCGCCGCCGCGACCGGTGCCGCCGTGTCCGCGTTCCGCTCGGCGCCGGACGGGCCGCCGGACGTCGTGGTGCGGCACCTGCACGCCGCCATCTCGCACACCCGGGGCGCCGCGCTCGCGGTGGCGGAGCCGGATCCGGCCGCCGGAGTGCTCCGCTACGCCGGGCTGGGCAACATCGCCGCGATGATCGTCGCGCCGGGCGAGCGGCGGCGCGGGCTGGTCTCGCTGCCGGGCATCGCCGGGCACCAGCGTCCGGTGATCCGCGGGTACGACTACCCCTTCTCGCGCGACGCCACCCTGGTCATGCACAGTGACGGGGTGGTGGATCGCTGGGATCTCGACGACTATCCCGGGCTGGCCGGGCGCAACCCGTTGCTGGCCGCCGCGACGCTGCTGCGCGACGCCGGCACCCGCCGCGACGACGCCTGCGTCCTGGTGGCCCGGGAGGCGGCATGAGCGAGCCGCTCCTGCACCTCGCGCTCCGGGTCGAGCAGGACATCTTCCTGGTCCGGCAGCGTGGCCGGGAGGTGGCCGCGGCGGTCGGGCTGGAACACCAGGACCAGGTACGGATCGCGACCGCGCTCAGCGAGGTGGCCCGGGAGCTGCTGCGCGGGGTCGACGGCGCGGACGTGATGTTCGCCCTCGACCGGGACGCCGTGGGCCGCCGGGTGCTCCAGGTCGACCTGTCACCGCTGCGTCCGCTGCCCGGCGGCCGGTACGAGCCGCAGTCCGGCGCCGTCGCGCGTCTGGTGGACACGTTGCGGGTCGTGGCCGTCGAGGGCGATACCGTCGTGAGGATGTCCAGACGGGTGCCCGACCACGCCGAGGAGCTGACGCCGGAACGCGCCGGCCGGCTCCGTGCCGAGCTGGCCGAGCGCGCTCCGGGCTCCGCGCTGGACGAGCTGGCGGCACAGAACTCCCAGCTCATCGCCGCCCTCGACGAGGTACGCAGTCAGCGCGACGAACTGGCCGTGCTCAACTCGGAGCTCCAGGAGACCAACCAGGGCGTGATGGCGCTCTACAACCAGCTCACCGAGGAGCTGGAGGAGACCAACCGGGGTGTGGTGGCGCTCTACGCCGAGCTGGAGGAGAAGTCCGCCCAGCTTCGCGCCGCGAGCGAGTCGAAGAGCCGGTTCCTGGCCAACGTCAGCCACGAGCTGCGCGCGCCGGTGACCGCGATCATCGGTCTGGCCCGGCTGCTGGCCGACTCCGCCTCCGACCCGCTCACCGGCGAGCAGGCCCGCCAGGTGGGGCTGATCCGGTCCTCGGCGGGCGACCTGCTGGGGCTGGTCAACGAGCTGCTCGACCTGGCCAAGGCGGAGTCGGGGCGGATCGAGCCGGACTGGTCCGAGGTCGACCTGCGCGCGGTGTTCGGGCAGCTGCGCGGCACGCTGCGGGCGCTCACCACGCGCTCCGAGGTGGAGCTGGTGGTCGAGGAGCCGCCCGCCCCGGCGACGCTCCGCTCGGACGAGGTGCTGCTCGCCCAGGTGCTGCGCAACCTGCTGCACAACGGCCTGAAGTTCACCGAGCGCGGCGAGGTCCGCCTGCGCGCCGAGCGCCGCGGCGAGCAGTGGACGCTGTCGGTCACCGACACCGGCGTGGGCATCCCGCCGGAGCTGCGCGAACGGGTCTTCGAGGAGTTCTACCAGGTGCCCGGCACGACCCGGGTCGGTGGCACCGGGCTCGGCCTGCCGTACGCGCGGCGGCTGATCACGCTGCTCGGCGGGACGCTGGAGCTGACCAGCGAACCCGGCCGGGGCAGCACGTTCACAGTGGTCCTCCCCGCGGGCGGAGCGTGACGGTGGACAGCGGGCCGGTGACCGTGCTTGTGGTCGACGACAGCGGCCCCAAGCGATACCTGCTGGTCAACTGGCTCACCCGGGCCGGCTTCGTCACCGTCGAGGCCGAGAACGGCACGGCGGCGCTGGACCGGGTGGCCCGGGAGCACGTCGACCTCGTGGTGCTCGACGTGCGGCTGCCCGACATGAGCGGCTTCGAGGTGTGCGAGCGGATCAAGGAGGAGTACCCGTACATCCCGGTCATCCACGTCTCCGCGCACGCGGTCGACGTGGTCGACCGGGCGCAGGGTCTCACCCGGGGCGCGGACGCCTACCTGACCGAGCCGATCGAGCCGGAGGAACTGGTCGCCACCGCCCACGCGGTGCTGCGCTACTACCAGGCCCGGCTGCGGGCCGAGCAGCTCGCCGAGCGGCTCGCCGCGCTCGCCGACGCCACTGTGGAGATGCACGCGACGCCGAACTTCGTCCGGCTGCTGGAGGCCGCCGCGAGCGGCGCGGCGCGGATCTTCAAGGCCCCGGCGGCGGTGGTCGCCGAGACGTTCGACGGGGACTGCCTGGCCGGGGTGGCGGCCGACCCGCACACGCCGGCCCGGATCGTGCCGTGGGTGGTGGACGACACCGGAGTGCCGATCGGCACCCGGGTACGGGTCGACGAGCCGGCCAACTGGGCGGTGGCGGGCTGGCCGGACGGCGACACCGTGACGGTGGCCGCGTCCCGGCTGCGCGAGGACCGGGCCCCGCTCTACGTGGTGGTGCCGACCGCCACCCAGACCGTACGCACGCCGGTGCTGGTGCAGCTCGCCCAGGCGGTCGCCTCGGCGGTGGAGGCGCAGCGGTCCTTCGACGAGGAGCACCGGATCGCGGTGACGTTGCAGCGCAGCCTGCTGCCGCAGCGGCTACCCGACGTGAACGGCCTGGACCTGGCCGTCCGGTACGAGCCGGCGAGCGCGCAGACCGAGGTGGGCGGCGACTTCTACGAGCTGGTGATGCTCGACGGGCACCTGCTGGTGGCGATCGGCGACGTGGCCGGGCACTCGCTGCACGCCGCCACGGTGATGGCCGAGCTGCGGCACGCGGTGCGGGCGTACGCGGTCGAGGGGCACCAGCCGGGCGTGATCCTGGACCGGGTCAACGAGCTGATGCGCACCCTGCTGCCGACCGAGCTGGCCACCATCTGTGTGCTGCTGCTCCACCCGCCGACCGGGCTGGTGCGGTTGGCCAGCGCCGGGCACCTGCCCGCGTTGCTGAGCCGGGACGGGCGGGTCGAGTTCGTGACGCAGTCCGCGCCGCTGCTCGGCGTGCGCGCGCCGCGCCCGCCGGACCTGGAGTTCGTGCTGCCGGCCGGGGCGACCCTCGTGCTCTACACCGACGGGCTGATCGAGCGGCGGGACGCCACGATCGACGACGGCATGGCGGCGCTCGGGGTGGCCGCCACCCGGGTCGACGACGACCTGGACGACTTCTGCCGGCGGCTGCTCGTCGAGCTGGCGCCGCCGGAGATCCAGGACGACGTCGCGGTGGTGGCGGTCCGCCGTCGCTGAGCGACCGGCGCGGTCGCCGGGGCGGCCGGCCGGTGCCGGAACCGGACCCCGCCGGTTCGTGTCCCGTTTCCTCGCGACAGTCCTCATAGGCTGGCCCGATGACTACGAAGACCAGTGAACTGCTCGCCGTCGCGGCGCCGCGTACGGCCGCGATGGTGCGCGGCATCTCCGACGACCAGCTCGTCCTGCCTACCCCCTGTCCCGACTACACCGTGCGCGACCTGCTCGGTCACCTGTTCGACGTGGTGGTCAACTTCCAGGCGCTGGCCCGCCGGGAGGAGGTCGACTGGTCCGGCAAGACCGATCACCTGACCGATGGCTGGCGGGACCGGTTCGCGACCGAGGCGGCCCGGCTGACCGAGGCGTGGTCCGATCCGTCCACGCAGGAGGGTGTCTCGCCGGGCATGGGACTGCCGCAGGAGACGGTCGGCCTGATGGCCCTGATCGACCTCACCATCCACGGATGGGATCTGGCGCGGGCCACCGGCCAGGATCTGACCGTGGACCGCGCGGTGGTGGCGGCGGGGCACGAGTTCATGGACCGGATGGGCGACACGGGGCAGAAGATGGGCGCGTTCGGCCCGCCGGTGCCCACCGACGCGGCACCGGACAGCATGGACGCGCTGCTCGGCCGGGCCGGGCGCGACCCGGCCTGGACCCGCTGAATCCGGACGGCCCGCGTGGTACGCCGCGCGGGCCGTTCTTGACACCGCTATTCACTCAGCGAATAGTAGGGCCGTGTCCACATCGCACGTCCTGCTCGGGCTGCTCGCCGCAGGCCCACGCCACGGCTACGAGCTGAAGCGCGCGCACGACGAGCGGCTGCCCCGCGCCCGTCCGCTCGCCTTCGGGCAGGTCTACGCGACACTGGCGCGTCTGTGCCGCGACGGCCTCGTGGCCACGGCCGGCCAGACCCGCGAGGGCGGCCCCGACCGCACCTCGTACGCGCTCACCGACGACGGGCGGGCGGCGCTGGACCACTGGCTCGGCACCGTCGAGCCGCCGATGCCGTACGTGGCCAGCACGCTCTTCGCGAAGGTGGTGGTCGCGCTCCTGGTGGCCGACGTCGACCAGGCCCGCGCCTACCTGATCGCGCAGCGGCAGGCGCACACGCAACGGCTGCGCGAACTGACCGCGCTCAAGACGGCCCCCGGCGCCCGCCTCGACGAGGTGGTCGCCGCCGACTTCGCCATCGCCCACCTCGACGCCGATCTCCGGTGGCTGCACACCACCCTGGACCGGGTCGCCGACTGGCACCGGGAGGTGCGCTCGTGACGTTCCTGCAAGCGCGCGGAGTCGTCCGCGCATACGGTCACACACCCGCGCTGCGGGGTGTGACGCTCGACGTGGCCGAAGGCGAGATCCTCGCGGTCACCGGCCCGAGCGGCTGTGGCAAGTCCACGCTGCTGCACTGCCTCGCCGGCATCCTGCGTCCCGACGCCGGTCAGGTGACCTGGCGCGGGGAACGGATCGACACGTGGTCGGAGGCGGCCCGCTCGCGGCTGCGCCGTACGGAATTCGGGGTGCTGTTCCAGTTCGGTCAGCTCGTCGCCGAGCTGACCGCCGCGGAGAACGTCGCACTTCCGCTGTTGCTCGCCGGCACGGGGCGGCGAGCGGCACGGACCGCGGCGCTGGCCTGGCTGGACCGGCTCGGCGTGGCCGACGTCGCCGACGCCCGGCCCGGTGAGATGTCCGGCGGGCAGCAGCAACGCTGCGCGATGTCCCGGGCGCTCGTCACCGAACCACGGGTGATCTTCGCCGACGAGCCGACCGGCGCGCTCGACACGCTGGCCGGCGAGCAGGTGCTCACCCAACTGGTCCGGCTGGCCCGCGAGCAGCGCACCACAGTCGTGCTGGTGACGCACGAGCCGCGCATCGCCGCGTACGCGGACCGGGAGGTGAGCCTGCGCGACGGCATGGTCGACCACACCGGGCTCGGGCTCGACCCGGCGCTGCCGGGCGGGTCACGGTGAGGCCGGGCACGCTGCTGCGACTCGTGCTGGCGGGCACCCGCACCGACATCGCACGGGTGGCGCTCACCGCGGTGAGCGCCGCGCTCGCGACACTGGCCGGGCTGGCCGCGCTGACAGTGCTGTCGGTGGTCAAGCCGCCCGGCCATGCCTGGACGCAGTCCGAGCAGTACACAAACGCCCTGCTCCGGGAACCCGGCCTGCGCCCCGGCGTCGCGCTCGCGTTGCTGCTGCTCTGCGTACCGGTGCTGGGGCTGGCCGGGCAGTGCGCCCGCCTCGGCGCGCCCGGCCGGGACCGGCGGCTGGCCGCGCTCCGGCTGGCCGGTGCCACCCCCGGGCAGGTCACCCGGGTCGCGGTCGCCGAGACCGGCGTGGTGAGCCTGATCGGCACCCTCGTCGGCCTGGCCGTCTTCCTGGCCGGACGCCGGCTGCTGCACCGGCCCGACGCGGACGGGCGGCTGCCGCTGCCCACCGACGTGCATCCGGCCCCGGTGGCGGTGGCCGCCGTCGTGCTCGGCCTGCCGCTGGCCGCCGCGCTGGTGAGCGCGTTGCTGCTGCGGCGGGTCGCCACCACCCCGTTCGGCGTCGTGCGCAGGGTCCGCACCCGGGCGCCCTGGCCGTGGCCGGGCGTGCTCATCCTCGCCGCACTGGCGATGTTCGCCGCGATCCGCCCGCTCCTGCTCTGGTACGAGCGGCGTGGCGTCGTGGCACCCGACTGGCTGGTGCCGACGCTGCTGGTCGTCGGCGGGCTGACCGCGATGATCGGCGTCGTCTCGGGCACCGGCTGGATCTCGTACCAGACCGGGCGGCTGCTGCACCGGCACGGACGCGGCCCGGCCGCCCTGCTCGCCGCCCGCCGGCTGGCCGCCGACCCGTGGGCCGGCAGCCGCACCTTCGCCGCGTTGCTGGCCGCGCTGATCTTCGGCGCCGGTGCCGCGGCGCTGCGCGCCGACTTCCAGGCCCAGGCCGAGGTGACCCGCCGCACCGGCTCCGGACTGGCCGACCCGGACTTCTTCCTCGGCGCGATGGACCTGGTCGACCTCGCGGTAGTGGTGGCGATGGCGATCGCCGGCGGTGGGCTGCTCGTGGCCGTGGTCGAGGGGATCACCAGCCGGCGACGGGCGTACGCGGCGCAGGTGGCGACCGGCGTACCACGCGCCACCATCGGCCGGTCACTGCTCTGGGCCGCGCTCGCCCCCGCCGTACCCGCGATCGGGCTCGCGCTGACGGTCGGCTACCTGCTGGTCCGGGGCGTCATGCCGGCACCGAGCAACGGTGGCTTCGCGCGAACGATCTGCGACGCCGGTACGGAGCTGTGCGGCGACCCGGCCACCGCGCCGCGGTACACCCGTATCGAATGGGTGCCGAAGACGACCGTCCCGCCGGACGTACCGTGGGATCAGCTGGCCTGGCTCGCGGTGGGCGGGCTGGCGGCGGTGCTGTGCACGGTCGTGGCCGGCCTGCTGTTCCTGCGCGCCGCGACCTCGGTGGAGGAACTGCGCAGCACCTGACCGGTCAGCGGCCGAGCAGGCCGGCGGAGCCGGCGACGGCCAGCCCGATCACCGTCGAACAGCAGCAGACCACGAGCGCACCGGCGACCACCACGAGGAGCAGCCAGGCCGGCGCACGCCGGCCCGGCTGCTCCTCGTCGCTCATCTGCTCCGGAACGGGTCAGGCCCGGCCGACGCGGTCGAGGATCCAGGCGTTCACGAACGCCTCCTCGCGCCAGGAGTCGTACCGGCCGCTCGGGCCGCCGTGGCCCGCGCCCATCTCGGTCTTGAGCAGGTAGTCGCCGGCCGGCGCGAGCGACCGCAGCCGGGCGATCCACTTGGCCGGCTCGTGGTAGAGCACGCGGGTGTCGTTGAGGCTGGTCACCGCCAGGATCGCCGGGTAGTCGGCGGTGGTGACGTTCTCGTACGGCGTGTACGACTTCATGTACGCGTAGACCTCGGGGTCGTCGAGCGGGTTGCCCCACTCCTCCCACTCCGTGACCGTCAACGGCAGCGACGGGTCGAGGATCGAGGTGAGCGCGTCCACGAACGGCACCTGCGCGACGATCCCGGCGAACGCGTCCGGGGCGAGGTTCGCCACCGCGCCCATCAGCAGGCCGCCGGCCGAGGCGCCCCGGGCGACCAGCCGGTCGCTCGCCGTCCAGCCCGCCTTCACCAGGTGCCGGGCGCAGGCCACGAAGTCGGTGAACGTGTTCTTCTTGGCCAGCAGCTTGCCCTCGTCGTACCAGCGACGGCCCAGCTCACCGCCGCCCCGGATGTGCGCCACCGCGAAGATGACGCCGCGGTCGAGCAGGCTCAGCCGGGCGATCGAGAACCACGGGTCCATGCTCGCCTCGTACGAGCCGTAGCCGTAGATGACGGCGGGCGCCGAGCCGTCGCGCGGGGTCTCGCGGCGGCAGACGAGCGAGATCGGTACGCGGGTGCCGTCGTCGGCGAGCGCCCAGTCGCGGTGCTGCTCGTAGTCGGCCGGGTCGTACGCGCGCCCGTCCGGCCCGGGACGGACCGGCTTCTGCCGGCGCAGCGTCAGCTCGCGGGTGACCAGGTCGTAGTCGTAGACCGAGTCCGGGGTGACGAGCGAGGTGTAGCGCAGACGGACCTCGTTCGTGCGGTACTCCGGGTTCGCGTCCAGCCCCACGCTGTAGATCGGCTCGGGGAAGTCGATGTCCCAGCTGTCGTCACTGCCCACCGGCAGCACCCGCAGGCCGGTCAGGCCGTTGGCGCGCAGCGACACCACGAGGTGGTTCTCGAACGCGTCGACCGCCTCCAGCCGAGTGCCCGGGGTGTGCGGGATCAGCGGCTCCCACTCGCCCGGCGCGTCCGCCGAGGTGTACGCCAGCGCGAAGTCCTCCGCGCCGTCGTTGTGCAGGATCAGGAAGCGGTGGCCGTGGTGCTCCACCGCGTACTCGATGCCCTGACGCCGCGGGGCCACGACGGCGGGCTCGCCGGTCGGGTTGGACGCCGGGATCACCCACACCTCGCTGGTGATCTTGCTGTGGATGTCGATGACCACGAAGCGCTCCGAGCGGGTCAGCTCGACACCGACCCAGAACCGCTCGTCGTCCTCCTGGTACACCACCACGTCCTCGGTGGACGCCGTGCCGACGGTGTGCCGCCAGACCCGGTTCGGCCGCCACGCCTCGTCCACGGTCACGTAGAACAGCGTGGACGCGTCGCTGGACCAGGCCGTGCCGTAGAACGTGTCCGGCACCTCGTCCGGCAGCGACTCGCCGGTGGTCAGATCCTTGATCCGCAGCGTGAACCGCTCGTCGCCGGAGAAGTCGGTGGAGTAGGCCAGCCAGCGCCCGTCCGGGCTGACGTCGAACGCGCCGAGCGAGAAGAAGTCGTGCCCCTCGGCGAGCTGGTTGCCGTCGAGCAGCACCTCCTCGCCGTCGAGCGGGGCGCCGTCCGCGCTGACCGGGGGCGCCGTCTCGCCCGGCCGGACCGCGCGCCGGCAGTGCACGCCGTACTGCTGACCCTCGACCGTGCGGGTGTAGTACCAGTAGCCGTCCTTGCGGGTCGGCACCGACAGGTCGGTCTCCTGGGTGCGCCGGCGCGTCTCCTCGAACAGCTCCGCGCGCAGCCCGGCCAGGTGGGCGGTGCGCGCCTCGGTGTACGCGTTCTCGGCGTCCAGGTACGCGATCGTGTCCGGGTCGTCCTTGGCGGCGAGCCAGGCGTACTCGTCGAGGACTGTGTCACCGTGATGGACGCGCTCGGTCGGGACGCGCTTGGCGACGGGCGGTGGGGTTTCGGTCACGGCGCCACGTTACCGGTCGCCGGGCCGCCGCCGGGCTCGCCCGCCGGCCGAATCCCGCGACTCGCCGCCAGGTCTTTCGAACATGTGTACGATAACCGCCATGGCGGATGCGGCACGTTCCATCGACCGACTCGAAGCCCTCGACATCACCCGGAAGCTGGCCGCGATCTGCGGTGACCCGTTCGCCCGCTTCGCCGGCCCGGCCGACGAGGTGGCCGGCCGTACCGCCCGATGGGTGGCCGTGCCGGGCGGCCCGCACGCCGCGGCGGAGGTGTTGCGGCTGGCCGCCGCGCACGACCTGACAGTGGTGCCCCGCGGCGCCGGCACGAAGATCGACTGGGGTGCCGCCCCGGCCCAGGTGGACATCATGCTCGACACCGGCCGCCTCGCCGGGGTCTGGCACGAGCCGCGCGACGCGGCGGTGGCCGAGATCGGCGCCGGCACGCCGCTGCGCGCGGTCCAGGCCACGCTCGCGCGCACCAACCGGCGGCTGCCGGTCGACGCGCCCTCGCCGGGTGCGACGCTCGGCGGGGTGCTCGCCGCCGACGAGTCCGGTCCGCTGCGTCACCGGCACGGCAGCCCGTGCGCCCAGCTCGTCGGGGTGCGCTACCTCGACGCCGACGGCGAGTTGGTGAGCGTCGGCGAGTCCGGCACGGAGGCGCTCGGCCGGGCCACCCCGGGCAGTGGCGGTGGCCGACCGGGCGGGCGCGGTCCGACGGGCGATGGTGGTGGCGGTGCCGGCTCCGGGCCTGCCGGTGCGGCGGACGGTCCCGGCTGGGGTGCCGGCGGTCTGGCGGACGGCCGCGGCTGGGATGCCGGAGATCTGGCGGGCGGTGTCCGCTGGCGTGTCGGAGATCCGGCGGCTGGTGCGGGCTGGGGTGCCGGCGGTCCGGCGGGCGGTGCCGGCGGAGATCCGGGTCGCGGTGGCGGGGACGCGATCCTCGGGCGGGGCGAGGTGCCCGGGCTCGACGTGGCCCGGCTGCTCTGCGGCTCGCAGGGCGGGCTCGGTGTGCTGGTCTCGGCCACCATGCGGGTGCACGCCGTGCCGGCCGGCCGGCTCTGGATCTCCCGCCCGGTGTGGACGCCGCTGGAGGTGCACGACCTGGTCCGGGCCGTACTGGCCGCGGGCGTCGATCCGGCCGCTGTCGAACTGGACCTGCCGGTGCCGGTGCCGCTGCCCCGGCGTCGTATCCCGGCTACGCACCCGTCGGTGATCAACCGTCCCGACCATCCCGCCGTGACCGGGCGCCCCGCGGCGGGCAGCCTGGTGGTGCTGCTGGAAGGCGGCCCGGCCGACGTGACCGAGCGGGCCGAACGGCTCACCGCCGTCCTCGGCTCCGAGGCGATGATCAGCCACCACGCGCCGGAATGGTGGGGGCGTTACCCGTTCGCGCCCGGCGACACCGCGCTGCGCATCGAGGTGCCGATCAACGACCTGCACGCCGCCGTCTACGCGTTGCGCGACGCCACCGGCAGCCCGGTGCCGGTACGCGGCTCGGCCGGCTCGGGCACCGTCCACGCCGCCCTTTCCGGCGCGCTGCCGCCCGAACGGGTCGCCTCGATCCTCACCGCGGTCCGCAGTGTGCTGATCGCCCGGCGGGGCCGGTGCGTCGTGGTGGCCGCGCCCGCGCCGGTACGCCGTGCCGTGGACCTCTGGGGCGAGCTGCCCACGTTGCCGCGCCTGCGCAGCGCCAAGGCCCACCTGGACCCACACCACCGCCTAGCCCCCGGCCGCCTCCCCGGAGGCCTCTGACCAGCCCTCACCCGCCTAGCGCCCTTTCCCGCCCCCACCCTCGATGCCACCCGCGTCTCCGCCTCTCGTCCCCGCCCTGCCTCTCCCCGGTGATCAAGGACTTTGCGTCAGATTTCGCGCCCCCGGAGAACACAAACTCCTTGATCACCGCCGAAGGGCGACCTGAAGCGCGACGGGAGCGACCTGAAGCGCGACGACGGGCACCCGAGGCGCCCCTGGCGTGCCGGAGTGGGTTGATCATGAAGTTGACGGGGAGGAAACGGGCGAATTGAGCGGCCAACTTCATGATCGACGGGGCGTCCCGCCCGGGCACGGGGCGTCCGCCCGGGTCGGGAGGGCGGGGGTTAGGGGGTGTCGTTTCGGAGGACCAGGATGGCTATGTCGTCGCGTGGGGGCTCGACCGAGAAGGCGATGGTGGCGGCGCGCAGCCGGGCGGCCACCACGTCGGCCGAGTACCCGGCCAGCGGCGCCGCCGACTCGCGCAGCCGGTCGGTGCCGAACAGCTCCCGTCCGCGCCGCCGCTCGGTGACCCCGTCGGTGTAGAAGATCAGCGCGTCGCCGGGCTTGAGCGTCAGCTCGGCGGTCGGCGTGGTGATCGTGTCGAGCAGGCCCAGCGCCGTACCGCCGGCCCCGACGAACGTCGCGCCGCCACCGCCGTGCAGCAGCACCGGGCGGTCGTGGCCGGCCAGGTGCAGCGAGACGTCGAGCTGGTCGCCGTCGCCGGGTGCGACGGCCGCCAGCGCCAGCGTGCAGTAGCGTCCGCCGCCGCGCTCGACGAGCGTCTCGTTGAGCCGGCCGAGCACCTCGGGCAGCGGCTTGCCGTCGCCGACGAGCACCCGGATCACGTCCCGGACCAGCCCGGTCACGGCGGCGGCCTGCACGCCCTTGCCGGATACGTCGCCGACCACCACGAGCCACCGGCCGTCCGGCAGCGGGAGCACGTCGTAGAAGTCGCCGCCGACCTCCGCGTCGTCGCCGGTCGGGACGTACTCGGCGGCGAAGCCGATGCTCTCGACCACCGGGAGGACCGGCGGCAGCAGCGACTGCTGGAGCGTCTGGGCGACCCGGCGGCGCTCGGCGTGGATGCGGGCGTTCTCGATGGCGAGGGCGGCGCGGCGGGCCACGTCCTCCAGCACCGACACCTCGTCCGGGTCGTGCCGCTGCCGCTGGTGCCGGCCCACGGCGAGGGTGCCGAGCCGCTGGCCACGGGCGATCAACGGTACGGCGAAGCCCTCCATCGGCCCGCCGAGCGGCACCTGGGCGGCGTTGCGGGACGCCTCGCGCAGCCGGGACTGGATCGAGTCGGGGCCGGTCTCCTGGAGGATCCGGTGCAGTTGCGGCAGCATCGCCTCGTCGGCGTGGCTGGACGCGGCGAGGCGCAGCCGGCCCCACTCGTCGGTGGTGTGCACGGCGCACCACTGGCCGAGCCGGGGCACCACGAGCTGCGGGACGAGCGCCATGGTCAGTTCGACGTCGAGCGACTGGGCGAGCAGTTCACTGGCCTCGGCCAGGAACGTCAGCCAGGTGGAGCGGCGTACGTCGGCGCGGCGCAGCCGGTCGTTCTCCAGGTGCAGCGACAGCCGTTCGGCGGCCAGTACGGCGAGTGGCCGGGCGTACGCCGAGGGCGCCGCGTCCAGCTCCAGCTCGCCGGAGTACGGGCGGTGCACCGCCAGCGGTACGCGCAGCAGTTCGTTGCCCTCGCGCGGTGGGCGGCCGTACCGGGCGAAGACCTGGGTGCCGAGTCCGTCGCCCCGGTCCAGCCGGACCGTGCCACCGGCGGCGCCCACCATCTCGGCGACCCGGGTCAGCAGCCCGGTGGCGAACTCGGGCAGCGGCTCGTCGGCGTACGCGTCGGGGGTGAGCTGCATCAGGTCGCTCATGGCTGCGGCGCTCGGCGTACCGTCGCCGTTCCGGTCCGGTTCGGCGACGCGCAGCGGGCCGGCCGACGGCCGGGCGGACCCGCCGGGGCCGGGCCGGTCCAGGCGGAACCAGACGCCCTTGCCGGTGGGCAGGTAGGTCGTGCCCCACCGGCTGGAGAAGTGGTCGACGAGCAGCAGCCCGCGCCCTCTGGTGGCCACCTCGGTGATGTCGGACGTGGTGTTGCGCACACCGACGATCAGCTCGTCGACCGGGCCGGAGGCGAAGTCGGTGACGGTCACGGTGAGGCCGGTGCGGTCGGTGTCGACCTCGATGTCCAGTTCGGTACGCGCGTGTTCGACGGCGTTGGTGGTCAGCTCGGTGGTGAGCAGCAGCGCCTCGTTCAGCAGTTCGGGCAGCCGCGCTTCGAGCAGCATGGTGCGCACCAGCGCGCGGGCCGCGGCGGGGGTGCGGCGGTCGGCGGGGAGGCGGACCCGGCGGACGCGCTCGTCCGCGCCGCCGCTGGCCGGCCCTGCCTCCGCTGACACCTTCGTATCCTCCACCGCGCCCACCCCGGGTGCCAAGCGTCCCGGCGAACCCACCACCCGGGTTGATACCGCACGTGACGCGCGATCACACGCGGTGACCTCGACGGATCGCGCGGCACAATGATGGGATGGCCCGTGTGACCGCACGAGCCCGAGCGGAGCGAGGAACGATGGCCACGGTGAATCAGTCGCTGACCGCGGACCCGTCCGCGTCCGACCACGAGGTGCTCCTCGGTGAACTGGTCGAGGCGTTGCGCCGGGTGGGGCGCGGTGATCTCCGGGTGCGCCTGCCCCGGCGGGCGGGTCTGCCCGGTGAGGTCGCCGACGCCTTCAACGACGTGGTGTCGTTGCAGGAACGGCAGCACCTGGACCTGCGGCGGATCAGCCGGATCGTCGGCCGCGACGGCCGGCTCACCGAGCGCCTGGACGACGAGGGCCTGGACGGCTCGTGGGCGGAGGGGCAGCGGGCGGTCAACTCGCTCATCGACGACCTGGGCCGCCCGACCACCGAGATCGCCCGGGTCATCGTGGCGGTGGCCGACGGCGACCTCTCCCAGCACATGGCGCTGGAGATCGACGGTCGTCCGCTGCGCGGTGAGTACCTGCGCATCGGCCGGACCGTGAACACGATGGTGGACCAGCTCTCGTCGTTCGCCGACGAGGTGACCCGGGTGGCCCGCGAGGTGGGCACCGAGGGCAAGCTGGGCGGCCAGGCCGACGTGCGCGGGGTGGCCGGCACCTGGAAGGACCTCACCGACTCGGTGAACACCATGGCGTCGAACCTCACCGGGCAGGTGCGGTCGATCTCCCAGGTGGCGACGGCCGTCGCGAAGGGCGACCTGTCGCAGAAGATCACGGTCGGGGCGCGCGGCGAGGTGGCCGAGCTGGCCGACACGATGAACTCGCTCACCGACACGCTGCGGCTGTTCGCCGAGCAGGTGACCCGGGTGGCCCGTGAGGTGGGCACCGAGGGCAAGCTGGGCGGCCAGGCCGAGGTGCCGGGCGTGGCGGGCACGTGGAAGGATCTGACCGACAACGTCAACTCGATGGCGTCGAACCTGACCGCGCAGGTGCGCAACATCGCCCAGGTGTCGACCGCTGTGGCGAAGGGTGACCTGTCGCAGAAGATCACGGTGGCCGCCCAGGGCGAGATCCTGGAGCTGAAGGACACCGTGAACACGATGGTGGACCAGCTCTCGTCGTTCGCCGACGAGGTGACGCGGGTGGCCCGTGAGGTGGGCATCGAGGGCAAGCTGGGCGGCCAGGCGCAGGTGCGCGGCGTCTCCGGCACCTGGCGCGACCTCACCGAGAACGTCAACCAGCTCGCCGGCAACCTGACCAGCCAGGTCCGCAACATCTCCCAGGTCTCCACGGCTGTCGCCAAGGGCGACCTGGGTCAGAAGATCACCGTGGACGCGCAGGGCGAGATCCTGGAGCTGAAGAACACGGTCAACACGATGGTGGACCAGCTCTCGTCGTTCGCCGACGAGGTGACGCGCGTGGCGCGCGAGGTGGGTACCGAGGGCAAGCTGGGTGGTCAGGCCCAGGTCAAGGGCGTCTCGGGTACGTGGCGTGACCTGACCGACAACGTGAACTCGATGGCGTCGAACCTGACCAGCCAGGTGCGGAACATCGCGTCGGTCACCACCGCGGTGGCGAAGGGTGACCTGTCGCAGAAGATCACTGTGGACGCCCGGGGCGAGATCCTGGAGCTGAAGTCCACTGTCAACACGATGGTGGACCAGCTCTCGTCGTTCGCCGACGAGGTGACGCGCGTGGCGCGCGAGGTGGGTACCGAGGGGAAGCTGGGCGGCCAGGCGCAGGTGCGCGGTGTCGCCGGCACCTGGCGCGACCTGACCGACAACGTGAACTCGATGGCGTCGAACCTGACCGCGCAGGTGCGGAACATCGCGCAGGTGTCGACCGCCGTCGCCAAGGGTGACCTGTCGCAGAAGATCACTGTGGACGCCCGGGGCGAGATCCTGGAGCTGAAGTCCACTGTCAACACGATGGTCGACCAGTTGTCGTCGTTCGCCGACGAGGTGACGCGGGTGGCGCGTGAGGTGGGTACCGAGGGCAAGCTGGGTGGTCAGGCCCAGGTCAAGGGCGTCTCGGGTACGTGGCGTGACCTCACCGAGAACGTCAACCAGCTCGCCTCGACCCTGACCAGCCAGGTGCGGAACATCG